>NZ_JBSGZD010000054.1:0-36940 GCF_053610825.1 Streptomyces sp. NPDC054863
GTCCGCCCCGGGCGGTCAGGGCGCGTCGACCAGCAGGCGGCCTTCGGCCGGGGTGTGCGTGGCGGCGCGGTCGGCGTAGGCGGAGTCGACCCGGGCCCGTTCGGTCGCGTTGGGGACGGAGTTCTTGCAGCTGATACCGGCGCTGGAACCCGACATCAGCTGGGAGCACGGGCCGGGCTTGGTGTCCGGCAGGCCGAGATTGTGACCGATCTCGTGGGCGGCGATGCGGGTCTTGTCATGGCCCTCGGTGACCGCGAGGTTGCCGAGTTCCACCCTGGCCCGGCCGCCCGGACGGACCGGGCCCAGCGTGGCCTGCGGCCAGCCGTTGGTGGCTACGATCTGGATCTCTGCGCGGGTGCCAGGCCTGACCTTCGCCAGCTTGACCTTGCTGGTGTTGGCGTTCCAGGAGGCGACTCCGGCCGTTATGGCGGCTTCCCAGCCACGGGCCCGGGTGTCGTCGTAGTAGAGGGTCGTGGCTGCGGAGACGCTGGTCGGTGCAGCCGTTGCGGGCGCAGGCGCGGCGTGCGCCGAAGGCACCGCGATCACAGTGAGGGCTGCGACGGTGCCGGCTGCTGCGAACCACTTCGAGTGGAGCATGGCTGTCCCTTCATGGGGCTGGTCTCTGCGGGTGGGGGGAGAGACGGAGCCGGTGGTACGGGGTGGCGGGTACCGGCCCCTCCGGGGCGGAGCAGCCGCCCCTTTTGTCGATGCACCGTCAAGGTGTCCTGGTGAGGAGTGTGGGGGCACCGCATCGGATTCCGCCAATGTCAGCCGGTCATAACGTCCGTGGATGCACCCGAAGGCACGGGCTCCGCCGCTTCCGGGCCGGCGGAAGGGCGTGGAGCCCGTTGTGCTGCGGCCTGTGCCACCAGGAGACGTCCGCCTCCCGCTACACGACGCAGCTGATCGAGCCGTCGGGGTGCTCCTGGCACACCGGGTGGTTCTCGCAGTGCGCGGTGCCGTACTCGTCGATGTAGCAGGCGCGCAGGGGGACGTGCGTCACGGCGGCCCGGGGCGCGTTCAGGGACAGCAGCATCGTGGTGGCGGACAGGACGAGGGCGGCGACGCGCATGCGGACTGCTCCGGGCTCTCAGAGGGGGCAACGGCCTCTCCGGGTATCGGCACGAGTAGCGTCCCTCTTTACGCCCGGACGCCCCGGCCCCCTCTTCCGGTGCGGCGAAGAGTTCGGCGGGCGTTCAGGTTCCGTACGCCGGCTGCCTCAAGACTCCGACCAGCGCGTCGGGCGGTGCCCGGCTGCGTCCGGTACGTGAAACATGGAGGCTCCGCGTGGTAAGACGTCGTGAACTGCTCGGTATGGTCGGTGCCGCGGTGGGGGCGGGGGTGGTCGGTGCGGGAACCGCCGAGGCCAGGCCCTCCTTCCCGGGCGGCCGAGGACAGCACCGGACCCTGAAGGTCCTCCAGTTCAACATCTGGCTCGGGGGCAGCCGAGTGCCGGGAGGCCGCAGCGGCATCGCGGACACCATCGCCGCGGTCGGCCCCGACGTGGTCATGCTCAGCGAGTCGAACCCCGAGCGGGTCGCGCACCTGCTGTCCGATCTCGCCGCCAGGGGCCTGACCTACTACGACAACGCCAATCCCACCGACCCCGCGGTGATATCGCGGTACCCGATCATCGAGCACCAGTCGTTCCCGTCCTGGTCCAAGGCGGTGATCTCGGTGGGCGGCACCGAAGTGGTCGCGTACTCCGGGCACTTGGAGTACCGCTACTACGTGAACTACCTGCCCCGCGGCTACGGCGGCGGAACGCCGGAGCCGCTGGAGACGTCCGAGTACGGCTGGGGCGAGATCCCGACCGGCCCGATCACCGACACCGCCCTGATCATGCGCCTCAACGAGGCGTCGGGGCGCACCGCCGTGACCAGGACCGTGCTCGCCGACGCCGCGCGGGAGAGGCGCCGAGGACGGCTCACGGTCATGGCGGGCGACTTCAACGAGCCTTCGCACCGGGACTGGACCCGCAGGACGCGGAATCTGTTCGACCACCACGGTGCGCAGATCGAGTGGTCCACCACCAGGGCCATCGAGGACGCCGGCTTCCGTGACAGCTACCGTCAGATCCACCCCGACCCGGTCCGCACCCCGGGCTTCACCTGGCCCAGTGACAACCCGGGCGCGAAGGTGGAGGAACTCACCTGGGCCCCGAAGGCGGACGAGCGGGACCGGATCGACTTCGTCTTCTACCACCCGGACCGCCGGATCCGGCTCCTGGACAGTGTGATCGTCGGCCCTTCGCGTTCGATCGTGCGCAACGTCCGTACGAAGGAGGCCGGCCGGGACAGGTTCCTGGAACCGGACTGGACCTGGCCCACGGACCACAAGGCGGTGCTCAGCACCTTCCGCGTCACCACCCGGTCCCGCTGATCGTGCGCGACCGCCGCGGCCCGGGGCCGACCCGGTACGACACCTGACGGGCGTTCAGGGGCACCCGTGGCGCGGGTGCCCCCGAACGGGGTCAGCATCGGACGAACGGGGTCAGCGCCGGATCTGGTAGGCCCGGGTCACGGTCTGCTCGATGCTGTTGTCGTCGGCATCGCCGGCCTGCACGCGCAGGGACACGAAGCCCGCGGTGGCGGGGTTGGCGATCGTGCCGCTGAGGTCGGCGTCGAGACGGATCTGCCGCCAGTTCGCGCCGTCGTCGTACGAGGCCCACAACTTCGCGCTGACGGGCTTCGCCCCGTTCAGGCCGCCCGGGTGGCGCACACCCAGTGCGACGCGGGTGCGGGAGAGCGGCCGGGCGCTGTTGGCCCGGTCGACATCCAGCCGGTAGTCGACGGACAGGACGGGGAGAGGGGCCGGTCCTTCCTTCCGCTCCGAGTGGAAGCGCCAGTCGGTGCGCACCTCGGTGGAGGTCGTCCAGCCCGGGGTCGTCCGCTTCACGTCGGTGACGATGCGGTACTGGGCGCGCTGCGCCGTCATGGGGAAGGCGACGGGTGCGGAGGGGACGCTGCCGAGGAGGACGCCGTCCCGGTGGACGGTGGTCAGCACCTTGTCGCCGGAGGCTTCGAGGGTGAACTGCTGGTCCCGTGCGGTGTCGAGCAGACCGCCGGACAGGACCACACCGGTGTCGCCCTGCCGGACCGCGGAATTGGGCTGGGCGTCGAGGAGGGCGGTGCGGACCACGGCCTTGTTCCAGTCGCGGTACACGCGTTGTCCGGCCCGGAGTTGCGCGGGCTTCGTCGTCTTCCAGGAGCCGTTGGCCGTCCATACGGGCCCCACCTTGACCGCCTCCTGGGTGGACACGTCCGCGGAGACGTACTCGGTGAGGGTGCGCGGCAGGACCACCCGGCGGAAGACGAAGTTGGCCACCGTCTGCTTCGGCGAGCGCAGGAGCCGTGCGTAGCCGCCTTCGGTGGCGGGCGTCGAGGCGTGGAACGAGGAGTCCACCCTGGCCAGTTCCTTCTCCCGCACCGTGTAGCGCTGGTCGGCCGGGATGCCGCCCCGGCGGTGCTTCAGCAGCTCGTAGGCGTACGGGCTCACTGCCGTCCCGGAGATCCTGATCACGGCGTTGCGCTGAGCCGCCAGCGCTTCGCCCTGCGCACCGGAGAGGGTCATCGCCGGAATCCTGGTGGCCGCCTGGCCCCAGTTTCCCGTACGCCACTGGTCCGGGCGGTCGTTGTGGAGGAGGATGCCGAGGGCGCCGGCGTTCGCCGCGTCCTCGACCTGCTCCATCGGTGTGCGCGCGGCACTGCGCTCGACCAGGGCCAGCTTGCCCCGGACGTTCTCGCCGGCCTTCGCCACGCGCAGGACGCGGGTGCCGTCGATCCGCGCGGAGCCGGTCCAGCCCTCGAAGTAGGACGCGTCCAGCTTCCGGTTGCCGTGCCCGACGACGCGGGCATCGAGTGCGGGGGCCGCGAGCGACCAGCCGACCCGCGATTCGAAGCCGTCGTTCGTGGCCGGTGACGGCACGGAGTACACGGCCGTCCCGCCGTCCAGCCACATCTCACGGTCGAAGGCGCGCTCACCCGCGCCCGTGCCCGTGCGGAAGTTCAGACCGACGCGGGTGGTCTGGGTCTGCGCCGCCCGGGGGGTGGCCATGGTGACCGGGCCGGCCTTGGCGCCGTCCAGGGTGAAGGTCCGGTCGGAGTCGATCAGAGTGCCGGGCTGTACGGCATAGGTGTACTCCGTGAGCAGGCTTCCGTCGGAGGTGTGGTGGAAGATCTCCGCGATGAAGGCGTGCTCGCCGCGAGGGGCGCGTACGACCACGGTGCCGTCCGCCGCGACCGGGTAGGTGTCGGGCAGCCCCATGCGGTCCAGGTTCCAGGCCGTCACCTGGGCCGTGCCGCTCGTCGGCCGGCCGTCGCGGTCCAGGACCTTCAGCGTGACGTCGAAGCGCTGTACGTCACGGCCGAAGCCGACTGCCGTCACGGCCGCCGTCCGGCCGTCCGCGGAGACCGCGGTGACGTGCGCACCGTGGGAGCCGGTCGTCAGAGCGGCGGTGTGCAGAGTGAGGTCGACCTCGGTACGTCCGTGTGCCGGCACGGTCACCGATTCGGTTCCCAGGCCGAGCACTCCGGCAGGCAGTTCCTCGCCCGCGTTCTCGATCTTCAGGGCGAGGGTGACCGGCTGGTCCCCGTCGTTCACGTACTCGATCTTCTTCGTGACCGGGGCGGTGTCGTCCCAGGCGCGCAGCCCGAAGTCCGCGGTGCCTGCGGCCGATACGGTCTGGCGGACCGTGCGGGCCGCGTCCACACGACCGGCGCCCTGGGCGTAGACGGAGGTGGCGGCGGTGGTCTTCGCCGTACTGATCAGCTGGTTCTTCAGACGGGCGGCCGTCCAGTCGGGATGACGCTGGACGAGGATCGCAGCGGCGCCGGCCACGTGCGGCGTGGCCATCGAGGTGCCGCTCGCGGTGGTGTACGCATCACCCACCGGGGTGCCCATCGTCGTGCCGGCGGCGCGAGCGGCGACGATCTGCGCCCCCGGCGCGGTGATCTCCGGCTTGAGCCCGCCGTTCCCGCCCCTGGGGCCCCGGCTGGAGAAGGAGGTGACCTTGTCGGCGGAGTCCACGGCGCCGACCGTCAGGGCTGCGTCGGCTGCTCCGGGCGAGCCGACGGTCGTCGCGGCGGGACCGCTGTTGCCGGCCGCGACGGTGAACAGCACGCCCGTCTGCGCCGTGAGTTCGTTGACCGCCGTCGACAGGGGGTCGGTGCCGTCGGCGCCGTCCCCTCCGCCCAGGCTCATGGAGACGACCTTCGCTCCCGAGCGCGCGGCCCAGTCCATCCCTTCGATGACCGAGGAGTCCGAACCGCTGCCGTCGTCACCGAGGACCTTGCCCACGACCAGCCGGGCGCCGGGCGCCGCGCCCCGGTACTTCCCGCCGGAGGCGGCCCCGCTGCCCAGGACGGTGGAGGCGACGTGGGTGCCGTGGCCGTGGCCGTCGCGGGCCGTTTCGCCCGGAACGAAGCTGCGGCTCTCCACGATGCGGTCGGCGAGATCGGGGTGGGTGGCGTCGACACCGGTGTCCAGCACGGCGACCTTCACGCCGGTGCCGTCGAAGCCGTCCTTCCACGCCTCGGGGGCACCGATCTGCGGAACGCTCTTGTCCAGGAGCGTTCTGACCCGACCGTCCAGCCAGAGACGCTCGATGCCGCCCGACAGACGGGCCTTGCGGGCGCCGGTCCGGCTGCTGTCGTCGTCGACCGCTTCCCAGAACGCGGCGGTTTCGCGCTTGTCGGCGCTGACCGCCGCTCCGCGCAGACCGGGGAGCTTGCGCGTGATGCGGGCGCCACCGGGTGCGGTGCTCTTGCTCTTGGGGGTGGAGGCATAGCGCACGATCATCGGGATCGACGCCTGGTGGGCATCGTCGTACCCCTGGGCGATGAGCTGGGTGACGTTGAACAGCCGCTTGTCCACCTGGCCGTCGCGGATCAGCGCCTCGACGTCGCGCGGGACGACGTACACGTCGCCGCCGACGGTGTACGTCCGGAGCTCGGCCGCACCGCGGAGTCTCGGGGTGACATTGACGGCGAGCGTCTTGCCCGCGCTCGTGGCGACCGTCACCTGGTCCCCGGTGACGAGCGTGACCTTCGCAGTGCCAACTCCTGCTGAGGCGGGGGTGGTTACGGCATCCTTCCCGGCCCCGGGCGTCGGAGCGGCACCGTAGGCAAGGCTGCTGGACATGGCGGTGGCCAGGGTGAAGCTGAGTAGTGCGGTTCTTCGTCTGGAACGCATGCCGAATGCTCTCCTTCCGCCGGCAAGGTGGGTTCCGTGACCGGCTGGTCAAGCGTCGGCAGGATGAGGTGGCGGTGCTACGGCCGCGCATGACGAAGAAGCGACATGTCTGCTCACCGCCATGTCGTGCGGATCCGCGCGGACGGCCCTCCCGTACGGCAGTACGAAGATCACTCAGCCGTACGAGTGTGGTTAGATCACGTGGTGTCCGGTGAGTGGTACACCGGTGGGGCGTTGGGTGGTCAAGGCGTCGTGAGAGACGGGCACTTGCTGCAGGCCGCGGGGATCGGGGCGGCGGAGGAGCGGGTCTACCGCCTTCTCGTCGCAGTGCGGGTGGCCGACGCCGCGGCCGTCGCGGACCAGCTCGGGCTCGATGCGGCGCATACGCACGAGCTGTTGGCCTCGCTCCACGACAAGGGGCTGGTGGGGCAGGTGCCCGTACCCCCTGAAGGGGGAGTCGTGCGCTACGTGCCGGTGGCGCCGGACGCTGCGCTGAGTCCGCTGCTGCTGCGCGGGCAGGAAGCGCTGGAGGAAGCGCGGCGGGGTGTGGACCAGCTCAGCGAGGAGTACCGGGCCGGCGGACGAAGGCACGACGCGCAGCAGCTCGTCGAAGTGATCACCGGCGCGGGTGTGATCCGCCAGCGGCTGCGTCACATGGCGTACGGGGCCGTGCGGATGCGGTGGTTGTGCAAGGCCCACCACGTGGCCCTGTCCGCGGAGGAGAACGCCGAGGAGTGGGAGCTGCTGGCCCGCGGGGTGCGCTACCAGGCCATCTACGAGCGCGCCCTCCTGGAGGAGCCGGGCATGGTCGACAACGTTGCCCGGAGCATCCGTGCGGGGGAGGAGGCACGGGCTGCGGGCGCGCTGCCGGTTCGCCTGGTGATCGCCGACGATTCGGTTGCCATCTGCCCTTTGATGTCCGGCAGTTCGGACGGATCGAACGGGTCGTTCGGCGAGGCCACCGCTGCCGTGGTGCGGAGCAGCAGCCTGCTCGACGCACTGATCGCGCTGTTCGAGAGCCAGTGGGTGGCCGCGTCACCGCTCCACGTCACGGACACGGGACAGCTGGCCGACTTCGGCGGCGACCCACGGCCCGGCGCGAACGTCGCCGACGACGAGCGGTACCTGCTCTCCCTGGTCGTCGCCGGGGTGGCGGACAAGGCCATCGCCTCGCAATTGCAGGTGAGCCAGCGCACGGTGCAACGCCGCATCCAGGTGCTGATGCAGCGCGTCGGCGCCGTGACGCGGACACAGCTGGTGTGGCAGGCGGCGCGACGGGGGTGGCTGACGTGAGGGTCGGGGCTGCTGGTCGGCAGTGCGGCCAGGACCCGGCGGACGGGTGTTGCCCCCGCCCCCCGGGCCCCGGCCGTCCCCGTCCGGCCGTCCCCGTCCGTCCGTCCCGTCCGGCCCCCGCCGCCGGTGCGCCATGGGGGCGACCTTCTTCCTTCGCCCGTGGTTCACCCGGCCGTTCCGGAATGCAGAAATCCTCCTGGTGGTGCGCTTCGGGTCACGGATCGCTGCCGCCCGCACGAAGGAGAGCCGGTCCCCATGTCCCACCCCGTGCCCGAATGGGCCGATCCCCAGGTGCCCGCGGAGTCGCTCGACCCGCAAGGGCTCAGCCGCCGAGGGCTGATGCGCCGCGCCGGTCTGTTCGGCGCGGCCTTCGCCGCCGCCTCGCTGCCGTCGCCCGCGTCGGCCGACGCACGGGAGCGCCCGCCCCAGGGGCACGGCCCCGGGGCAGGGCACGGGCACGCCCCCGAGCTGGTCTACCTGGTCGGGGACCACCACAACCACACCGTCTACAGCCACGACGCCAAGTACACGTTCTCCCAACTGGCCAAGGCAGGACAGAAGTTCGGCCTCGACTGGATGGTCTTCACCGAGCACAGCAATGTCGGCCACGCCGAGTTCGGCGCCGCGCGCGAGCACCGTGAGATCCTGCGGGCCCGCGCCGAGAACAGGCGCATGCTGATCTTCCAGGGCCTGGAGTGGTACATCCCCGGCGCCGAGCACTGCACCGTCTTCTCGCCGCCCGGCCGGCACGAGGTCGATCTGCTCACCCGCTTCGAGAAGGCCTTCGACGGCAAGCTGCTCGGTTACACGGCCGGTGCCCCGACGCACCCCGACACCCCGCGCAACGAAGCGCACGCGATCAAGGCCCTCAAGTGGCTGGCCGAACAGCGTCGCACCCGGTACGTCGACGATGTCCTCGTCCTCGCCAACCACCCCATGCGGCTCGGCATCGACTCGCCGCACGAGTTGCGCGGCTGGCGCGACGCCGCACCCGAGATCATGATCGGCATGGAGGGTGCACCCGGCGCCCAGGCCGGCGCGATCCCGGGCTGGCACGCGGACACCAACGTCCGCGGCGAGTACACGAATTCGCCTTCCGTCGACTCCTGGCCCGGCTACCCCCGCGAGGCGTACGTCACCCACGGCGGCTTCGACTGGGCGACCGCGACCGTCGGCGGTCTGTGGGACGCGATGCTGGCGGAGGGCAAGCTCTTCACCATCACCTCCAACTCCGACGTCCACCGTGTCGCCCAGGACACCTGGGTCAACGGAGCCTGGCCCCCCGGACAGGACTTCGACAGCACCGGCCGCCTCCCCGACCCGTACAACACCACCCAGCCGCAGCCCGGCGGCGACTTCTGGCCCGGCCAGTTCAGCCGTACGCACGTGGGCGTCACCCGGTACGGCTACCGCAACGTGATGGCGGGGCTGCGGGCCGGCCGGGTCTGGGTCGACCACGGCCATCTCGTCGACGGCATCGACGTCAAGGTGCGCGGCGAGCGCGGCAACAGCGCCACCCTCGGCGGCCGGCTGCGCGCCCGGCGCGGCGAGCGGCTCACCCTCACCGTCACGGTGACCGCGGCGTCCCGCCGGAATCCGCACGGCGTGCTGCCGCGCCTGGAACACGTCGACGTCATCCGCGGCGCGGTCCACGGCCCGGCCGCCGACCGTGACGACTGGCACGCCCCGGACACCAGGGTCGCCCACACCGCCGACGTGTCGGGCCGCCGCGGCACGTACACCCTGCGCGTCCCGCTCGGGCGCGTGGACGAATCGTTCTACGTACGGCTGCGCGGCAGCGACGGCAAGCGCCACGGAGCGGGCTTCCTCGGCGCGGCGATCGATCCCCACGGCCCCCTG
Source organism: Streptomyces sp. NPDC054863 (assembly GCF_053610825.1). Lineage (NCBI taxonomy): Bacteria > Bacillati > Actinomycetota > Actinomycetes > Kitasatosporales > Streptomycetaceae > Streptomyces > Streptomyces sp. NPDC054863. The sequence goes on from NZ_JBSGZD010000054.1 coordinate 9,346, forward strand.
CCGCACGAGCCCGGCAAGGGCAACCCGTGGCTCGACACCTGGTTCTACACCAACCCGGTCTTCGTGGACGCCTCGCGCTGACGGCGGAGTGCTGCCGCGTCCCTGATCTCCTCGGTGGCCGCCCGGAAAGCAGGGGCGGCACGAGCGAAGTAGTCGAAGAGAACGGCGCGTTGGTCCGGCGTGTAGCGACCGAGAACCTCGGCGATCTGGCGCCGGGCGGGCCCGACCACCTTCTCGATGCGGTCGAGGGAGTCGGCCACCGGCTCGACGACGACCTTGCGTCGGTCAGCCGGATCGGCGGCCCGGCGGACGAATCCCGCTCGCTCCAGGCGGTCGATCAGGCGAGTGGTCGCCCCGGTGGTGAGACCGGTGCGGGCGGCCAGTTCTCCCGAGGTGAGCGTGCCTTCCCAGGCGATCTGGCTGAGCGCGTACCACTCGGAGGCGCTGAGCCCCACCGCTTCCGCCCCGGCCAAGCCGTGGAGCCCCACGGCGTCGAGGTACTGACGAAACACCAGATGCTCGTCTGCCATGTCCCTGGGTGCCCCTTGCGTAAATAGCTGCACGCATGCAGATAATGCCTACCTGCAATATCTGCATCAGTGTAACTACCTGGAGGATTCCATGCCCACCACGGACGACCGGAATGCCGTCACCACGGTGATCGCCTCGCTCGTCGACGCCTGGCGACGCCACGACGCCGACACGTACGGTGCGCAGTTCACGCAGGACGCCACCTACGTCACCTTCGTCGGTACGTACTACCAGGGCCGCCGCGAGATCATCGACAGCCACCGGACGCTGTTCGCCAAATTCCTCAAGGGCACACAGCTCGCCGACGAGATCCTGGACATCCGCTTCTACGGTCCGGACACCGCCGTGATCACCGGCCGAGGCGACAGCTACAAGGGCAGCAAACCGAAGAAGCTGACCAAGGTCCAGACCTACACCCTGGTCCGGGAGCAGGACGGCCAGTGGCGCATCGCGGCCTTCCACAACACCAAGCGCAAGCCGCTCATGGAGGCCATCTCCTTCAAGGCCGCCCCCGCTCTCGTCCCGGCATCCCAGAGGTGACCGGGGAATCCGAGCGGTTTCAGAGTCTGCGGGTCAGTGCACGCACACCTGACTCCAGCGGCCCGTATCGCAGTGCGGTGCGGGCGAAGCAGCGCTGCCAGACCCAGCAGCCGACCACCGCCGTCGTACAGAACCACAGCAGCTTGACCCAGCCGTCCGGTCCGTGGACGAAGGTGGAGATCGCGTACGCGTGGACGACGTAGACCGACAGGGCCATGGTCCCGGTCACGGCCAGCGGATTGAGCACGACGGCCAGCGGGCGGACGCGGACGACGAACAGGCACAGTCCGATCACTGCCGCGCCCACGCCCGCGTTCGCCAGGGTCTCGAACGGCGTCTGGCTGTACGGCAGCGAGAGCAGCAGCCAGTGCCAGTCGGTCGAAGGGATCGCGCCGACCTGGTGGGCGAGGACGGACACGATCGGATCGGGCCTGTCCATCGCCCAGGCGTGGTGCCGGGATATGCCTTCGAGGAGCGCTTGCCTGCCGCCGCCGTGTTCCACCGCCCACCAGGAAATTCCGTGACCGGCGACCGCGGCTGCTGCTCCCCAGAGGGTCATCCGGAGCACGGGCCTGGTGCGGTGGACGTCCACCAGCCTGCCCAGGGCGAGACCCACGAGTACGTAGGGGAAGTAGGTGAGGAACGGGTACGCGCCGGTGACCAGCAGCTTGTCGAAGAAGTCGAACGCGCCGGACCACGTGGTGAAGTCGGACAGCGCGGGAGTACCGCCGCGTCCGGACGCCCAGTGGCCGGTCAGAGGCCCGATCACGTAGGAGAGGAGCGGCCCCAGGACGACTCCGACCGCCGCCCAGGCGGTGAGGACGGCGGGGCGCAGTCGGGTGAAGGGCTCCGCGGCCAGGAAGTACGCCGCGTAGAAGGTGAGGATGATCAGTACGCCCGGCCGCGCCGTGAGGAAGAGGCCCAGCAGCGCCATGACGGCGCAGCGCACCGCGACGGCCCGGAAGCCGCCCGGGGCGCGGCGCGGTTGACGGCCGCCTTGCGCCAGGGCGAGCGAGAAGCCCGCGATCAGGGTGAAGACGGCCGGGGCCCGGCCGTTGGCCGCGACCATCAGCCAACCCGCGCCCGAGGGCTCGGGGTTCGGACCCACGTGCGCCGCGAACATGGCGAGCACGGCCACGGCGCGCGCCAGGTCCACGCCGAGGAGACGGCGCGGGGCGGCGGTGGCCGGGGAAGCGGTGGCCCGGGAGCTGGTGGCCCGGGAGTTGGTGGCCCGGGAGGGTGGCGCGGGTGCGGATACGGCAGATATGAGAGGTTCGGATCTTGCGGTGGGCCCGGCCTTTGTCACGTGAGGCTCATGGATTCTCGTCGGCGGCAGGTGGTGGGCGCAGTCTGGTGTCGGCGCTCCGATTACCCTACTGATCCGCTCCGGTGAGCCAGGGCGGTACCGGTGGCGAGGGTGGTGGCGGGCTGGCCCACGGAGCTGCCCAGGGCCGTGCAAGGATCCCTGCCATGGAAGGCAGGGATGCGTGGAGCGCCGGAGCCATGGGTGAGGCGGTGGCGGAGGGCGGCGGCCTGGTGTCGCTGCTGGGCCGGACCGTCCTCCCGGAGCCGCACGGACGGGTGGTGATCACGTCCGTCGTCTGCCGGTGGTGCGACTGGGACCAGTTCGAAGTGGCTGCGGGCGAGTGCTTCTGCGAGGGCTGCTGCCTGCCGATCGGCATCACGGACGGAGATGTCTACGCAGGCGGATCCGCGTGGGAACTCGCGCCGTCCGCCGCGCCACCGTCCTGGCCGGGAAGGGCCGAACCGGCTGACCCCACATGCCCTACCGGACACGACGTGTACCAGGTGGCGGTCGCCCGTGTCCTTGCCGCGAACGGCCAGGTCCGCCGCCTGTCTGTAGGCCTGCAGTGTCCGGTCGACGGGGCGCTGCGCCTCCACCTCGACAACGTGCGCGTGGTGTTGAGCGGAACCTGACGCCGACCTCGCCCGGTCCCGCAGCCCACGTGGGGAAGGTCGACCGCTACGGTGCCTTCTGGGCGAAGTCCGGCCGAGATGTCCCGCTGGAAGGCTGGTGCCGTGGAGGACGACATGGAGCAAGGACTTCGCGACTCGATCGCCGAAGCGGACTCTCCGGCATGGTCCGTCAGGGCCGCTGCCGGGCGACGGCTGGCGGCGTTGCCTCGGATCGAGAGCGTCGCCGGTGTCCTGCATCGCCTTCTCCTGGACGCCGAAGACACCGGAGTGACCTCCGACACCGCGTTGGCTCTGTTGGCTCGGAGGGACCTGGCCGGCCTCCGTGCCGTGCTGGCGGCCCGTGCCGTCGCGTCCGACCAGGGAACGGCTGATCAGCTCGCTGCGGAACTCGACTGTGACCCACGCTGGGTGACCGGGGAGAACCGCACCGAGCTGATCACGCAACTCCGCACGCTGACGTCGGACACAGCCCCCGAGGTCCGCGACGAGGCCCTGCTGCGACTTTCACAGCTGCGCTGAGCGGAGGCGGACAGGGGGCAGGGGGCGAGCGGGCAGCGGTCAGCGGGAACGGCCGGCGGAGCGTCAGTTCCCGTACTGGAGGGGCCGGTGGGCCCTGTACTCGCCCCCCGCCAGCCCGTAGGTCAGCGAACGGTGGCTGGTGCCGTGCACCCCGCGCTGTTCGTAGGCGGTGTAGGAGCGGTGGGCGTCGTCGTTCCACTTTTCGAAGATGACGACGTGACGGGTGTTGCTGTCGCCGAGGGCGTCGATGACGAGGTCACCGGGCTGGAGCTCGTTCATGGAGATGGGGCGGGTCAGCGTGCGGTGGGTCAGGCCCACGGTGTTGGGGCCGGGCGTGGACAGGCCGAGCGCCATGGCGACGTAACCGGAGCAGTCCTGCCGGTAGCCCCCCTGCCAGCGTGCGGCCTGGCTGTAGGGCACCGGGCGGCCGTTGTCGGCGGTGAGCCAGGTCGCGGCGCGCTGCAGGGTCTGTTGCCGTGAGGCGGGCCGGGGGTCGGGCTGCCCGGCCTGTACGGGGACGCCAGGCAGCCGGTCCTGGGGGATGTCCACCGCGACGACGGTGAGGAAGCCGGTGACCGGCCGGGTGAGATGGGCCATGAAGGTGGAGCAGGCGCTGCCCTCGCAGACCCTGCGGCCGGTGTCGACCTGGTAGTCGGCGGTGATGCGGTCCTGGCCGGGGGAGGTCTGGTTGATCATTCCCACGGAGGGCGAGTCGATGTCCGCCGTGGCGTGCACGACCCAGCGTGTCCCCCAGGTGGGGAAGTCGGCGGCGCCCTGCTCCGCGACGGACCGGCTCTCCGGCGCCCGGGCATGCAGGGCGGCTGTCGCGGCTGTCGCGGCCGTCGTATGGGCGGGCAGCGCCAGGCTTCCCGCGGCAAGGCAGGTCAGGGCGAACGCGGGAAGGAACCGGCGCAGAACTGCGCGGCGCGGTGCGTGGGACGGACGGGACCGAGGAGTGCGGCGGAGGCGGGCAGACATGAGGTTTCCTTCTCCGGGCTGTGGAATGGAGTGTCCCTGGGGGAGGCGTTCCTGAGGGGGCGACAGGGGCCAGGGGAGCCGTTGGGGTCGGCGCCGGACGGCGGCCGGCGGGACGGGGCACGGATGGTGCCGGTTCCCGCCGTACATGCGGCTGTTCCCGCTGTGCGTGCCCCTGTACGTACACGGGTGTAGGTGCAGCCGCACGCACAGGGGTGTACGTGCAGCTGCACGCACAGGGGCGCGGGCCCGGCCTGGGCGAAGCCCGCTCGTGCATCCGGGCGCTGCCGGAGCACCGGCGGTGCCCCGCGTGCAGCGACAGATGCGGGTGGTGGACGGCGTGGCGGGCCGTCGGCCGTCGGCGGTCTCCTCCGGCGTGAGCGGAGGAGGCCGCCGACGGCGCTCCTACGTGCTCAGCGGTTGGTCCAGAGGTTCCACATCCACCCCTCGGCGCACTGGTACTGGTCCCAGTGCCCACGGTCGATGCCCTGCTGACCGGCCGTCTGGCAACCACCCAGGGTCCAGTACTTACCGCGGTGGATGTCGAGGCCGTCGGCCCCCTGGACGGCGGCGATCTGGTGGGACGCCGCGACGGGTGCGGCGACCGCCGGCGTCGCCGACACGAGGCCGAGCCCGACCACGGAGAGCGCTGCGAAGGCGGAGAGTGCGGTGCGTACACGCATGGTGAAGTTCCTTTCGGTGGGGGTTCGAGGCCGGCCCGTGCGGCATGCGCCGATACGGGTACGACCACCGGCACGCTCACCCTCAGGGGTGGTCTGCTGGGCCGGTATGCCGAGTTTGCGCAGGAAGCTGCACCTTCACAACCGAATCCCGCTTGCTTCACCGATGTCGGGATAAATACATTCCTGACCTGCTGGGACGTCTCTGTCCCGGGACACGGGACAGCTGGCGGGACACCGAGAACCCGCCCTGCGGAAAGGCGCCCCCATCGATGACCGGCGAACGATCGGACCGGCGAGCGGCAGCACGGAAGCTGGGAGCGGCGCTACGGAGCCTGCAACAGCAATCGGGACGCCCCCTGCGCAGCCTGGAGGCCCAGGTCCGGATCAGCGACTCGTCCCTCTCCCGCTACTTCCGCGGTGAAACCGTGCCGGCGTGGCCCGTGGTCAGAGACCTGTGCCGGGCGCTGGACGCGGACCCTTCCGCGTACCGCGCCCTGTGGGAAGCCGCCGACCCGGCCCGCCCCGACGAACCGGCCCCCACCGGTACCAGCTCCGGGGCCGACGTTCCGTCACCCCCGCCCCGCCCCGCCCGGTGGCGACGGCTGCGTGAACCGGGACACCTGTCCGGACGGGGGGCCGTGATCGCTGTGGTGCTCACTCTTGCGGCGGGGGCGCTCGTGACGGGGCTGCTGTTCCTCCTGCCCCTCCAGGCCGAGCCCGGTGCAGGGCCCGTGCAGGGCGCCGAAGCCGCTGACACCAGCAGCCACGCCGGTGTCCTGGTGCACAACGTCGAGAAGAAGTGCCAGGAACCCCGTACGAACTCCTGCGCCCTGTCCCTGGCCTACAACCCCTACCGCCCTTACGTCACTTCCAACTCCGCCGACCGCGTCTGGCACCACGACCTGCTCCAGGCCCGCTGCACCATCGCCAACGGCGTCGCCGTCACCGACGAGAACCACAAGCACACCAGCATCTGGGTCCAGGTCACCCGCGGCGGAAAACACCTCTGGCTCCCGGGAATCCGCATCCACCCCGATCACCTCAACCAGCTCACCGCCGTCCTGCCCACCTGCACCCCGTAACACCGGTCGGATCACCTGCACCCCGTCACACCGGTCGGTCCACCTGCACTCCGTCACACCGGTCGGCCCACGCATTCCGCTCCGGCCCGTGGATCTTCGAGCCCGGTCCGTTCACCCACCAGAGCCAGTCCACCCAGGACGAAGGCCCGGACACCCGGGCCGTTTCGTTTGGATCAGCGTGCGGACCGGAGGAAGATGCCCGCGATGCGGAGTCCGGCCAGGTGGATGGGCGCGGTCTTCTCACAGCGGGTGGCGATGCCGCGCCACTGCTGCTTGAGCCGGTTGACGGCGGCACCCCGCTGCCAAGAACCAACCCTGCGACAAGGGACGAAGCGATGACATTGCACTCCGATGTGGCCGAGTTGCTGGCGGGGGCCGGCATCGTCGACGTGGACGTCGACGAGGCCGTCGCGGACGAGCACGTGCGATCGTCCGCGTACCGACGCGTCGTCTCGGCGACCGCTTCCTCGCGGAGCCGCGACCGGGACCGCGCGATCGTGGCCACGATCCTGCGCGACCCCCACGAGATGGGGGCCAAGGGAGCGGTGGTCGCCCTCGTGGACAGGGTCGCGATGAAGGTGACCGGTCCTGCCGAGTTCCGGCAGTGGTCGGCCGGACTACTGCCGGAGATCGACCGGCTCAAGGCGGAGGGGCACCGCGAGTTCCTCCGCCGCCGCATCCACGACTGGCTGTTCCACCTGTCCGTCGAGGACGGTCACGTGCCGGCACCGGCCGAGCTGGCGGAGGTCACGGACTGGATGCAGCGCCTCCTCGCCGAGACGTCGACGTCGCCGGCGGTACTCGCCCTGCTCGCCGAATCGGCCAACAGGAAGAAGACACGAAACATCGCGAAGAACCGAGCCGGAAGCCACAGACTGCGCACGCGATGAGTCGGCACGGTGGTCCCGCCGGAGACCGCCCCGCTTCGGCGCCCGGGTCCGGAAGCAACGGCTCGGTCCGTACCCGCTGCGCGTCAGCGCCTGCGGTGGCCGACCGTGTCCGGCAGGCGTACGAGAGCTGGGGCGGGAAGTCCGGGCCCTGGAGCGTGGCTGTCTCGTAAAGAAGGGCGTCAGCTTCCGTGGAGGGGAGGGGGTGAGGTGGATTGGTGTGTTACTGGCCAGAGATGGACTCGCCGTCCGAGCGGTGTCGGAGTGGTCGTCGGGGCTGCCTGCCAGGGAAAAGGACGGCGGGTTGAGGCGACGCTCCTGAAGCTTTTCAGTCAGGTCGGCATGATGCCCCGATGACACGAGTACGCAGTGGGACAGGATGACCAGCGACCGAAGATCACCTTGTTTGACACTCCTGAGGGGACAAACATGCGTACTCACCATCGCGTAGCTGCTCTGGCGGCATCCGTCGCACTGGCCGGCGGAGGAATGCTCGGCATGGCTTCGCAGGCCGCGGCCTCCACCACGGCCCTCTCCTGCGGCGGCCCCTCCTACCTCACTGGTAGCGGCGGGCACAAGGGTGCCTCCATCAGATGTTCGGGCTCCTCGTTCACCGGCGTCATCGACTGCTACAAGCCGGGATACGGCACCTACCGGCACTTCGGCAACCGGGCGAGCTCCGGTGGAACCTCGACCACTTGGTGCGACTTGGGTGCGACCGTGGTCTTCGCAGGGGGCACGCCCTCCTGAGGCATCCCCGGGTAGGCGGAGCCCACCCGGACACATGCTGCCGAGCATGAGCACGGGCTCTGTGGAAAGGGCGGCCTCCACCCCTGCAACAAGGAGGTGGAGGCCGCCTTCACGCCCACGGGTCGCCAGCCGCGGCAGTGATGGACCGACCGGCTCGACACCGTCCTCGGCGACGAACCCACCCTGGACCGGCCCGACGGCGGGGCCCGTACCCCGGTCCTCGCCCGTGGTGACGGCCGCCGGACAGCGCCCGGACGTCAACTGCGTTCGGCGGACATCGAGTTGAAGGTCTCTCGCATCATCCGGTCGATGGCTCCGGGCCGTCCGATCAGGGAATCGAACAGGTCGGCGAGCAGCCACAGCACGAAGCCGTGCACCAGCGCCTCCTCCGGCGGAATCTGCCCGTACTGGTCGCGCCACGCCACGGTGTCCATGCCCATCGCAGCGGCCATGAGGACGCCGGTCACCATCGGCACTTGAGCCGGGTCGGCCCTCTCGAAGGTGGGGAGTCTGCGGATCACAGCGGGGATCAGATCGCTGAGCGGATCGAACCGATCCTTGCCACCGGATCGCTCGGCGATCAGGTATCCGGTCAGCACGCCCACCAGGAAGACGGTGCCCCGGGACACCTCCTCGCGCCCGTGAGCGTCCACCGCGTCCTTGACCCGCTGCTGCGCCTCCTGGCGCTCCTTGGAGGAAGTCCGCTTCTCCAGGACCCGGTACGAGTCCCACGCCGCACGGATCGCCTCATCCACGACTACGCCTTCACTGGTCATGGAGCGACCGTAAGCGACCGCAGGCAGGACCACGCGCGGCCGGGCGCCCCCTTCGAGGAAGCCGCGCCGAGGCGCGCCATCAGCTCGACCTCTTCTTCGCTGCGCAGGCATTGCCCCGGCCAGGGCAGAGGATCGCTCGCATCGCGTCCCGGGCCTGCTCCGTGCTGAACCTCAAATTTTGCTCAAGAAAATTTTCTTTACATCGTCTGCACGTTAGGTTGATCTTGCATTGGGGGGTTTCAGAGTGATGACCGGTTTAAGTTCGACCATTCCCTTCAGTGTGTCTTACGGGGGCGGCCGGACCGGCGCCGCAGCAGAAGCAAGGAAAGCGCGGAGCCTAGGATGATGACGCCGACTGTGACCCAAACGGCCACCATTGTGTGGGATTTCTTTTCTTCCGCCGCTTGCTCTTTGCAGGCCGTAGCGGAAGCTGAATTGTCAGGAAGCACGGACACGCTGCCTCGAATGGTCTCGCCTTCGACCTTTTCGGGGAATTCAATCGTGTAGTTTCCTGGTGCTACGTCGCAGCGCACGTGCCCTTCTCCGTCCCAGGACACCTTGCCACTGGGCTTCAGAGCGACCTCCCCATCGAACGCGGCCGACGTCACCGTGACGTCACCGTCGCTGTTCCGGTGACTCAGGAGCGCCGGGTTCAAAATACTCAGGTGCACTTTCGAACCTCGATGCGCCGCACCTGGGCTGATTTCCAGTTCATTGGGATCCGCCTGGGCCGGGGGTGCGGAAGAAAATGCCAGCAGTGTGGCAGTCAAAGCCACGGCGGCAGTCTTCAAGGGTTCCACTTCATCTCCTTCTCCTGGGGTGTTGGATGCGTCTTCTGCTCAACGGTCAGGTGATCCTACCCGGCGATTCTGCCGTTCTGAATCGATCCTCAGTATTTTTCATACCATGCACTTGAGAAAGGCTGTTGTGCATACTCCACGATGGTCCCGGGGCTTCGCCCGGGGGATAGCCGGCGGTGTGTTGGCGCTTTCGGCGGCGGCTCCTGCCCATGCCGTGACGGCCGCACCGGAACCCGTTCCCAGCGGTTTTGCCCAGACGCCGTTCAAGAGGGCCGAGGACGCGGCCCCACAGGCTCGCACCCGCGTTGCGGATCCGGACCCCACACGTACGGCCCTTCCCGGACCTTCCCGCGTGCCTGCCTTCTCCTCGTCCCCACAGGCGCCGTCTCCCACTCTTTCCGCACCGACCACTCCTTCCGCACCGGCCTCACCTGCCGCACCGAAGACCGCGGAAGACACTGCGGTGTCCGGCGCCGCGTGGACGTCCGCGGAAGCTGAGAAGTTCTGGACGCCGGCGCGGATGGAGGCGGCGACGGCACCCCCCGGCTCGCCGGGGACCCCTGCCGGGCCGGTACCGGCGAACGCCACCCGGACTCCGGAGGAGAAGAGCGCCGCCAGGAAGCAGCCGCGGTCCGGCGGTCCTCAGCTGTTCGGCCCCGGCGCAGACATCGACCATGTGGGGTCGCCCGCGGTCGGCATGCTGTACTTCGTCGACGCGGCCCTCTCCACCCACAGCTGCACGGCGAGTGTCGTGCAGAGCCCCAAGAAGAACCTGATCGTCACCGCCGCGCACTGCGGCACAGGCTCCAAGGTCGCTTTCGTACCGCAGTACCGCAGTGCCCAGCCGGCCTCCACCCAGCCTCATGGGATCTGGGCCATCGAGCGCGCGTTCCGCGACAACCGTCACACGAAATTCGGTCCGGGCTCGGACGTCGACTTCGCGTTCGCCACGGTGAAGCCGAACAAGACCGGGCAGCAGATCCAGGACATCACCGGCGGCAACAGGCTGACCCGCACTCCGGGTTATGCCAACTGGGTCACGGTGATGGGCTACCCCAACAGCGGTGACGCTCCGGCCGACAAGGCCATCAAGTGCTACACCAAGACCACCCGCCTCGCCGGGTACAAGCAGATGCGGCTGGACTGCGGCGGCTTCTACGGGGGGACGTCCGGCAGCCCGTTCCTGATGAACTACGACGAGAAGACCAAGACCGGTGACCTCGTCGGCAACCTCGGCGGCTGGAACGGCGGCGGCCTCCTCAGCAACGACGACTCCGTCTCCTTCAGCCCGATCTACGACAACGAGGTCTTCGACCTCTACGACGCCGCCATCAACAACCGCGAACCCACGAAGAAGCCGCCGTTCACCAGCGGGCTCGGCGAGGGTGAACTCTGGACCCACGCCCGGCAGATGGCCTCCGGCGACTACACCGGTGACGGCAAGGCCGACCTCATCGTCGTCTGGACCGACGGCGAGATCACCCTCTACCGCGGAGACGGTCTCGGCGGCTTCGTAGGTGAGACCCAGCTCCAGGCCAAGGACGACTCCTGGGACAACGCGGTCACCATCACCGGCGGCGACTTCACCGGCAGCAACCTCTACGACCTCCTGGTCCGCTGGAGCGACGGCAGGGTCACCCTGTACGCAGACGTGAGCCCCACCGCCAAACTGGGCAATGCCACCCAGCTCATGGGCGCCAACTCCACCTGGCCGCACGCCGACCAGATCATCGCCGGGCGCTTCGCGAACAACCAGTGGGTCGACGACCTCGTCGTCCGATGGTCCGACGGCGAAGTCAGCCTCTTCAGCGACGTGAGCACCAGCGTGAAGTTCAGCAAGGAGACCAAGCTCAAGGCTCCCAACACCACCTGGCCCCACGCCACCCTGCTCACCAGCGGCGACTTCACCGGCAACGACAACTGGGACCTCCTCGTGCGCTGGACCGACGGCGAACGCACCCTGTACCCCGACCTCAGCCCCACCGGCTTCGGCAAGGAGGTGCAGATGCAGGTCCCCAACGCCCTCTGGGCACACGCCCACGTCATGACCGCCGGGAACTACAACGGCAACGGCCACCCGGACGACCTCATCGTCCGTTGGTCCGACGGCGAACTCACCATGTACACCGACACCGGTACCGCCCTCGGCGCCGAACACACCCTCGTACCACCGAAGGCCAAGTAGGGCTTCCGCCGGACCGGCCGCGGCTGCGCGTCCCCGGCCGGTTCCCCGGTGCTTCATGCACGGCGAGGGGAGCCCTCCGAAGGACCGCTGAACGACGAGGCTGTCCCCCCACCGAAGCCGGTGCCTCACCCGAGGCACCGGCTTTCCCTGTGCGCCGACACCGGGCGCCCCGCCTCACCCAGGGCGGCCGGCTCCTGCCCGGACGCCGCGTCAACGCCTGAACGAACCCGGCGGGAAGCACGATCTCGCGCGTTCGCGTGCCCGTGACACTGCGCGGCTCCGGTCCTTGACCGGTTGTGCGCTGTCGTGCCAACTCCTGGGCGCAGGAGGTCAACGCGGTCGATCCGGTCGCTCGTAGCTTGAAGAAGTGCCGAGCCACGGACGTGGCGGCACGTTACCGATTGCTTCGAGAGGACCCCTCATGTTCGACATCAACAAGGTGCATGCCGCCCCGAGCAAGGACCTGCTCACGCCCGACAACTCGGTCATGCTCTTCGTGGACCACCAGCCGCAGATGTTCTTCGGCACCGGGAGCGGCGATCGCGCCGCGATCATCAACAGCACCGTGGGTCTCGCCAAGGCGGCTCGGGCATTCGACGTGCCGGCCGTCCTGACCACGGTCGCCGCCGACTCGTTCTCCGGGCCCCTGCTGCCCCAGCTCGCCGAGGTGTTCCCCCAGCAGGAGGCCATCGACCGTACGTCCATGAACGCCTGGGAGGACGAGGCGCTCGTGGCGGCGGTCAGGGCGACCGGGCGCAAGAAGATCATCCTGTCCGGCCTGTGGACCGAGGTCTGCCTGGTGCTGCCCGCGCTGTCCGCGCTGGAGCAGGGATACGAGGTGTACGTGGTCTCCGACGCCTCCGGCGGCGTCAGCCCGGCCGCCCACGAGCACGCGCTCCAGCGGATGATCGCTGCCGGCGCCGTCCCGGTGACCTGGGTGCAGGTGCTCCTGGAGCTGCAGCGCGACTGGGCGCGCCAGGAGTCGTACGGCGCGGTCATGGAGATCGTCAAGGCCCATGCGGGTGCGTACGGCCTGGGCGTCGTGTACGCGCAGAGCGTCATCGGCGCGCACGCCGCCGGCTGACCCCTGTGGACACCGGCATTCTGATCCTGCGTCTGCTGGTGGGACTGTTCGTCGCCGGCCACGGTGTGCAGAAGATCAGTTCACACCTGGGCGGCAGGGGACTCGACGGCGGTACCGAGGAGTTCCGCGCCGACGGTTTCCGCGGCGGTGCCCTCACCGCCCTGGCGGCGGGCGCCGGCCAGATCGGATCGGGCCTGCTGCTCGCCGCCGGCCTCCTGACCCCGCTCGCCGCGACCGGGGCCATCGGGGTCATGACGGTCGCGCTCACCGTGAAACGGCGCCACGGGCTCTGGGTGCAGAACGACGGATACGAGTACCCGCTCGTCCTCATCGGCACCGCCGCCGCGCTCGCCGCCACCGGACCGGGGGCCTGGTCCCTCGACGCGGTCATCGGCCTCACGCCGTACCCCCTGTGGTGGGCGGCCCTCGCGCTCGTGGCCGGTCTCGGCAGCGGGCTCCTCACCCGGCTCGTCCTGCACCGGCCCCCCGCCCCGGCGATCGCCGACCGCTGAGCACGAGCCGCACAGACCGGGTCCGGCCCGCCCGTGTACCCCCGACCGGGCGGCCGGGCCCTTCCCACCCTCTCGCTCTCACTCCCTCTCTCCCGAACAGGAGCCGTCCTATGGACACCCTCACGACTCCGCACGGTGGCGGCCAGCCGCTGTTGCACCAGAAGGGCGCCGAGACCCAGGCGTTCGGCACGCTCAAGCAGCTGCCGATCGGCCTCGGCCACGACACCCGCATGTACGCCTGCCAGCGGCTGAACCGCGTTCTCGCCGACACGCAGATCCTCCACTCCCTCTACAAGAAGCACCACTGGCTCATGCGAGGGGCGACCTTCTACTCGCTCCACCTGATGCTGGACAAGCACGCGGAGGCCCAGTTGGCCATCGTGGACGCGCTGGCCGAGCGGGTCCAGAGCCTCGGCGGCGTCGCCGTCGGGGACCCGCGCCACGTCGCGGAACTGACGGCGATCCCCCGGCCGCCGGACGGCGTGGAGCCGGTGCCCGTCATGCTGTCGCGGCTCCTCGACGCGCACGAGCGGATCCTGATCGACGCGCGGGACGCCGCCGCCCGGCTCTCCGGGGAGGGTGACGAAGGCAGCACCGACCTGCTCGTCTCCGATGTCGTGCGCACCGGCGAGGCGCAGGTGTGGTTCCTGGCCGAGCACCTCGTGGACACCCCTCTGGTGCGCGGCTGATGGACACGTACGACGACCCGTACGACACGTACGACGACTTGTACGACGACACGTACGACGTCGTCGTGGTCGGCGGCGGTCCGGCCGGCGAGGTCGTCGCCGACCGGACCGTCCGGTCGGGGCTGACCGCCGTCGTCGTCGAGGCCGAAGCGGTCGGCGGCGAGTGCTCCTACCGTGCCTGCGTGCCGAGCAAGGCCCTGCTGCGACCCGGCGCCGCCCGAGCGGAGGCCCGGTCGGTCGACGGGGCCCGGCAGGCGGTCACGGCGGCGCTCGACCCGGCGCGCGTCCTGGCCAGGCGGGACCGTTTCACCGGGCGCGGTGACGACACCGGCCAGGCCGACTGGCTCGACGGGGCGGGCATCGCGCTCGTACGGGGGCACGGACGGCTCGCCGGTGAGCGCCGGGTGGAGGTGACCGGGGCCGACGGCACGGTCCGTACCCTGCGGGCCCGGCGCGCGGTCGTGGTCAGCACCGGCACGGAGCCCGCCCTTCCGCCGGTCGAAGGGCTCGACCGGATCGGTGTGTGGACCAGCCGGCAGGCCACCACGGCCGACGCGGTGCCCGAGCGGCTCGTCGTCATCGGCGGGGGAGTGGTGGCCTGCGAGATGGCCACCGCGTGGCGCTCGCTCGGCTCCTCCGTCACTCTGCTGGTCCGCGACCAGGCCCTGCTCACCGGCTGGGAGCCGTGTGCGGGCGAAGAGGTCACCCGGGGGCTGCGCGATCTGGGCGTCACGATCCGCTTCGGGGTGTCGGCCGTCCGGGCCGCCCGTGACGCCGACACCCGCACGGTGACCGTGAACACGGACGACGGCACCGCTGTCGTCTGCGACGAGGTCCTCGCCGCCGTCGGCCGGCGCCCGCGCACCGCGGACCTCGGCCTGGACTCCGTCGGACTGCCGGCAGGCGACCGGCTCCCGGTCGACGACACCTGCCGGGTCACCGCGGTCGAGGGCACATGGCTCTACGCCGTCGGCGACGTCAATCACCGTGCGCCGCTGACCCACATGGCCAAGTACCAGGCCCGCGCCTGCGCGGCGGCGATCGCCGAGCGAGCAGCGGGACGTCCGGCCGTCACCGGCGGCCGGCAGCCGTGGAGCGCGGAGGCCGACCGCATCGCCGTCCCCCAGGCCGTCTTCACCCGCCCCGAGGTCGCGAGCGTCGGTCTCACGGAACGCGCCGCACGCGAAGCGGGTCTCGCGGTACGCACGGTGGAGTACCGCACCGGCGACGTCGCCGGCGCCGCGCTCCACGCGGACGGCTACCGCGGCCTCGCCAAGCTCGTCGTCGACGAGAGCCGAGGAGTCGTCGTCGGCTGCACGCTCACCGGCCCCCTGGCGACCGAACTCGTCCACACCGCCACCGTGGCCATCGTGGGCGAGGTCCCCCTGGAGCGCCTGTGGCACGCCGTGCCCGCCTTCCCGACGGTGAGCGAGGTCTGGCTCCGGCTCCTGGAGGCGTACGGCCTCTGAGGCGAGGCCCCGCCCGACGCGCGCATCCCGCCCGACGTACGCACCCCGCCCGACGCGCGCCCCACCCGCCTGGCCACATCTGCTCTCCCTTCCGCCCGACCGCGAGACCCGCCCGACCCCGTCGGCGCGCCGGTTCGCACCTCGCCGGCCCTCACCGAAGTGGACGCGTCGCACGCCGTTGCCGTTTTCCGTCCGGCCGTGGTCACCGACGTGATCCTCGACGCCGTACGGGCGACCCGCTGAGCCCCCCCGGGCCCGCGCCCGCTCGTACATCCCCAGAAGGAGAACCCCTCATGAAGAACCGTCCGATCCTCGAACCCGCCGCCCAGGCCTTTGCCGACGCCACCGCCCAGCCGCCGTACCTCTACCAACTCCCCGTAGCCGAAGGCCGTAAGGCCGTGGACGATGTCCAGAGCGGTGCGGGCGTTCCCCTGCCCGAGGTCGACGAGGAGTGGATCACCGTCCACGGCGGCCCGACCGGCGAGGTCCGCGCCCGGATCGTCCGCCCCCGCGGCGCCACGGGACCGCTTCCCGTCGTCCTCTACCTCCACGGCGCGGGCTGGGTCTTCGGCAACGCCCACACCCACGACCGGCTCGTCCGCGAACTCGCCGTCGGCACCCGGGCGGCCGTGGTGTTCCCCGAGTACGACCTCTCGCCCGAGGCGCGCCACCCCGTCGCGATCGAGCAGAACTACAGCGTCGCCCAGTGGGTCGCCCGCGAGGGCCACCACAAGGACCTCGACGGCACGCGGATCGCCGTCGCGGGCGACTCCGTGGGCGGCAACATGAGCGCCGCCCTCACCCTCATGGCCAAGCAGCGCGGCGACGTCGTGTTCGTCCAGCAGGTCCTCTTCTACCCGGTCACGGACGCGAGCTTCGACACCGACTCGTACCACCGGTTCGCCGAGGGCCACTTCCTGCGCCGCGACGCCATGAAGTGGTTCTGGGACCAGTACACGACCACCGAGGCCGAGCGGGCCCGGATCACCGTCTCCCCGCTGCGTGCCTCCACCGAGCAGCTCGCCGGCCTGCCGCCGGCCCTGGTCATCACTGCCGAGGCCGACGTGCTGCGCGACGAGGGCGAGGCGTACGCGGCGCAGCTCCGCGCCGCCGGAGTCCCCGTCACCGCCCTGCGCGTCCAGGGCGTCATCCACGACTTCGTGATGCTGAACGCACTGCGCGAGACGCAGGGCGCGGAACTCGCGATCGGTCTCGCCACCGACACCCTGCGCAAGGCCCTCGCATGACCGGGCCGTCGACGAGCATGCCGGTGGCGGGCGTCGTTCCCGCCCCGCGTCGGGAGCACGAGCACGCCGACCTCCTCGTCCGTAACGCCAAGGTCTTCACCGGTGACCCCGACCGGCCCGGGGCCCGTGCCGTCGCGATCCGCGACGGCAGGGTCGCGGCCCTCGGCGACGACCACGACCTCGCTCACCTCGTCGGGCCGGGAACGAAGGTCGTCGACGCCCTCGGCCGCCGGGTGGTCCCAGGCCTCAACGACTCGCACCTGCATGTCATCCGGGGCGGCCTGAACTACGTCCTGGAGCTGCGCTGGGACGGGGTGCGCAGTCTGCGCCACGCCCTGGCCATGCTGCGCGAGCAGGCCGGCCGCACTCCGAAGGGGCAGTGGATACGGGTGGTGGGCGGCTGGACCGCCGAGCAGTTCGCCGAGCGCAGGATGCCGACCGTCGCGGAGCTGAACGCCGCCGCCCCCGACACCCCGGTGTTCGTCCTGCACCTGTACCAGTCGGCGCTGATGAACCGGGCCGCCGTCAAGGCCGCCGGATTCACCCGGGACACCCCCGACCCGCGCGGCGGACAGATCGTGCGCGGCCGGGACGGCGAACCCAACGGCGTGCTGCTCGCGGCCCCGAGCGCCCTCATCCTGTACTCGACGCTGGCCAAGGCGCCGCCCCTGGACGAGGCCGACAAGCGGACGTCGACGCGCCACTTCCTGCGCGAGCTGAACCGCTTCGGACTGACGTCCGCGGTCGACGCCGCCGGCGGGTTCCAGAACTTCCCCGACAACTACGCCACGGTCGTCGACCTCGCCCGGTCGGGGGAGCTGACCCTCCGGATCGCCTACCACCTCTTCCCGCAGACGGCAGGACAGGAGCTGGCCGACCTGAAGCGCTGGACCGAGACGGTCGAGCCAGGGGACGGGGACGAGTGGCTCCGGCTCAACGGCGCGGGCGAGAACCTGACCTGGGCCGCCGCCGACTTCGAGAACTTCTCCGAACCCCGGCCCGAACTCGCCGCAGGGTACGAGGCCGAATTCGAGAGCGCCGTCCGGCTGTTGATGGAGAACGGCTGGGGCTTCCGGCTCCACGCGACGTACGACGAGACGATCCGCCGCGACCTGGCCGTCTTCGAGAAGCTCGCGGCCGAAGGGCTCTTCCCCGGCGGCAACCGCTGGCTGTTCGACCACGCGGAGACGGTCTCGGCCGACAGCCTCGACCGGATCGCCGCCCTCGGCGGCGCCGTCTCCGTACAGAACCGGATGTCCTTCCAGGGCGCCGCGTTCCTCGACCGGTACGGCGCGGAGGCCGCCGCCCACACCCCGCCGGTGCGGGCCATGCTCGACCGGGGCCTGACCGTCGCCGCCGGAACCGACGCCACCCGCGTCTCCTCGTACAACCCGTGGGTCGCTCTCCACTGGCTGGTCACCGGGCGCACCGTCGGCGGCACGGCCCTCTACCCGGCCGGGAACCTGATCGACCGGGAGACGGCCCTCGGCCTCTACACCCGCGGCGGGGCGGAGCTCACCGGCGAACAGGACGTCAAGGGCGTACTGCGCGAGGGGTGTTACGGAGACCTCGCGATCCTGTCGGACGACTACCTCACCGTGCCCGAGGCCGTCATCCCCGACATCGAGTCCGTCCTCACCGTCGTCGGAGGCCGCATCGTCTACGCGACCGCCGAGTACGAGGGCCTCGACGAGACGGTCCCGCCGGTGAGCCCCGGGTGGAGCCCGGTGGCCCACTTCGGCGGTTACCGGAGCGGTGCCCAGCAGGCGGTGTCCGTGGCCGAGGCCGTCGCCGAGTCCGAGCAGCACCGCCGCTGGCGCGTCGCCCGCGGCTCCGTCCCCGACACGACGCCGTCCTTCGTCGATCCGTGCTTCGCGCACTGAGGCCGACCCCTGCTTCGCGCACCGCAGTCGACCCCTGCTTCGCGCACCGAAGCCGACCCCTGCTTCGCGCACCGAAGCCAACCCCTGCTTCGCGCACCGAAAGAGAGATCCACCCGATGTCCGCAGCCTCCCCCGCCGCCGGCGGCGACCTTCCGGCCGCCTCGCCGGACGCGCCCCCGGAACGCCGTTTCGAACCCGACCTCCGGTCGATGACACGGATCAACCTGCGCCCCATCGCCTCACCCATGCCGCTCGGCTTCTTCACGATAGCCATCGCCTCCGTGATGACGGGCTGCCTCCAGCTCGGGTTCTTCGACGAGGCGGCCCGCGCCGCCGTCGCCTTCACCGTGCTCCCGGCCTTCGTCCTCCAACTCCTGGTGAGTTTCCTGGCCTTCGGAGCCCGTGACGTGATCGCGGCGACACTGATGGCGGTCTTCGCAGGCAGCTGGCTGCCCTACTCGCTCATCATGCTCAGCGGCGCGGCCGACGGCCTTCAGGTCCTCGGCGTGTTCAACCTGGCGCTCCTCTGCTTCGGGGCCCTGATGACCGCCGTGACCCGGCCCAAGCGCGCGCTGTGGCTCGTCCTCGCGGTCTCCCTCCCCCGCTGGGCGGCCACCGGGATCGGGGGCGTCACCGGCGCCGAATGGCTGACGCGCACGTCCGGTGCGCTCGGCCTCGTGGTGGCGCTGGTCGCGATGTACACGGCGTTCGCCCTGATGCTGGAGGACATGCGCAGCGAGCAGGTCCTGCCCATCGGCCGCAGCGGCCCCGCCCACCTCGCGGTGGAAGGCGACATGGCCGTCCAGCTCCGCAACCTGGAACGCCAGGCGGGCGTGCGCCGCACCCTCTGATCGCGCCCACCCACCTCGTCGCACCACGACCGCACAGGAGCACCCATGGAACCGCAGGTGAAGGACCGGCCCCAGAAGTCCCGGTACGAGATCCTCGTCGGCGACGACCCCGCCGAGACCGCGGGCTTCGTCGAGTACCACCTCTCGGAGGGCGAGATCGCCTTCCTCCACACCGAGACCGACAGCCGGTTCGCAGGCCGGGGCCTGGCCGGTCTCCTCGCCCGGGGAGCGCTCGACGACGCCCGCGCCCGAGGGCTGCGCGTCCTGCCGTACTGCCCCTTCGTCAGGGGCGGGATCGGCAAGCACCCCGAGTACACCGACCTGGTGCCCGAGGCGAAGCGCGCCCGCTTCGGCCTCTGAAGCACCACACGAACACCCCCATCTCCCGTCACACATCAAGGAGTTACCCATGTCCCGACACGCCCGCCCCACCGTCGTCCTGGTCCACGGCGCCTTCGCCGACGCCTCCAGCTTCGCCCGCGTCATCCCCGAACTGACCGCCGCCGGCCTGGAGGTGGTGGCCCCGGCCGTGCCCAACCGCGGCCTCGTCGACGACGCCGCGTACATCGCCTCGGTGATCCGCGCCGTCGAAGGCCCCGTGATCCTGGTCGGGCACTCCTACGGCGGCGCCGTCATCACCCTCGCCGGTACGGAGGACAACGTCCGCGCACTGGTGTACCTCGCGGGATACGCACTGGAGGAAGGAGAGAGCCTGGGCGAGCTGCAGGGCCGCTTCCCCGACTCCGGTCTCGCCGACGCACTCGTATACACCCCCTTCCCGGTGGCCGGCTCCGCCGAGTCCGGCACCGACGTCTCGGTGGCGATCGAGAAGTTCCCCGCCCTCTTCGCGGCGGACGTCGACCCCGGCCTCGCCGCGGTGCTCGCCGTCTCCCAGCGCCCCCTGGCCGCACGTGCCTTCTCGGAGGCGGCGCCTGTCGCGGCGTGGAGGACCAAGCCCTCGTGGGGTCTGGTCGCCTCCTGCGACCGCACGATCAACCCCGATGTGGAGCGCTACGGGTACGAGCGCGCCGGCATGACCACCGTCGAGATCGACTCCTCCCATCTGGTCATGCTTGCCCACCCCAAGGCCGTGGCGGAGCTGATCCAGGACGCGGCGCGGGCCACCGACCACTGACCCGATCGTTCAGGATCGAACGATTAGTCGATAATGTTCGAGCGCTGGTAGCTTCTGATCGCCCCCGAGGCCCCTCGGCGGGCGATCGGAGGAGATACACCCATGAGGTTCGGCGCGAGGCTCGCGCTCGCCGTCATCGCCCTCGCCGCCCTTGCCACCGCCTGCGGTCTTCCGCGGGGCAGTGGTGCGCAGTCGCACACCGCCGCGGACTGCGGGCCGTACGCCAGGTACGGCGAGCACTCCGGCACCAAGGTCACCGTCTACGCGGAGAACCGGGACCGGGAGGCCGACCTGTTCGAAGAGACCTGGGCGGACTTCGCGGCCTGCACCGGAATCGACGTCCAGTACGAGGGGGACGGGGAGTTCGAGGCCCAGATCCAGCTCCGGGTCGACGGCGGGAGCGCGCCGGACGTGGCGTTCTTCCCTCAGCCCGGGCTCCTGGAACGCTTCGCGCGGGCGGGCAGGCTCAAGCCCGCGAGCGCCGGGGTCGTGGCCCTCGCGAAGCAGGGCTGGTCGGCCGACTGGAACAGCTACGCGACCGTCGACGGCACCCTCTACGGCACGCCGCTGGTCGCGAACGTGAAGTCGTTCGTCTGGTATTCGCCGAAGTTCTTCCGCGACAAGGGACTGAGCGTTCCCCGCACGTGGTCCGAGCTGATGGCCGTGACGGAGAAGGCCGCGGCCTCGGGCGTCAAGCCGTGGTGCGCGGGCATCGAGTCCGCCGAGGCGACCGGCTGGCCCGTGACGGACTGGATCGAGGACGTCCTGCTGCGTCAGCAGGGCACGGACGTCTACGACCGGTGGGTCGCGCACAAGATCCCGTTCAACGACCCGCGGGTGATCGAGGCCATGGACACCGTGGGGTCCCTCCTCAAGAACGACCGGTACGCCAACGGCGGTTTCGGTCCGGCCCGTTCGATGGCGTCGATCTCCTTCCAGGAGGCCGGCACGCCGATCCTCTCCGGCGACTGTGCGATGCACCGCCAGGCCTCGTTCTATGCCGACCTGTGGCCGAAGGGCACCGGGATCGGACCGGACAAGGACGTCTACGCCTTCCTCCTGCCGGGGGCCGACCCGGCCGGCCGGCCCGTACTGGGCGGCGGGGTGTTCACCGCGGTGTTCGCCGACCGTCCCGAAGTGCGGGCGTTCCAGGAGTACCTGGCCTCCGCGGACTTCGCGAACACGCGTATGAAGAAGGGCCCGTTCGTCTCGGCGCACAGGGGCGTGGATCCGGCGAACGCCGCGACCCCGGTCGACAGACTCTCGACCCAGCTGCTCCAGGACCCCAGGACACAGTTCAGGTTCGACGGTTCGGACCTGATGCCCGCGTCGGTCGGCGCCGGGACGTTCTGGAAGGGAGCCGTCGAATGGATCGGCGGCGCGAGCACCCGGCAGGTCGCCGACTCCATCGAACGGTCCTGGCCGAGCCGTTGATGCCGTTCGACGTCGTCGCCCAGCAGCCCAAGCTGCTGTACCTGCTCCAGGGCGTCGCCGCCTTCGCGGCGGTGGTCTCCCTGATCCTGCTGGCGCTGCACCGGGGGCCGGTACGGAGGAGGGCCGCGGCCCTGATTCTGCTGGCACCCGCGCTGCTGCTGCTCACGGTCGGTCTTCTCCTGCCCGGACTGCGCACCCTGGTCCTGTCGTTCACCGACAGCGGGGGAGACGCGTGGGCCGGCCTCGACAACTACGTGTGGATGGTCACCGACCCCCGGGCGCTGGTGGCGCTGCGCAACACCCTGGCGTGGGTGGTGCTCGTGCCGTTGCTGGCAACTTCGGTCGGTCTGCTCTACGCGGCGGCCGTCGTACGGTCACGGTTCCGAGTGTTCGCGCTGTCCCTCCTCCTGATGCCGATGGCGATCTCCTTCGTCGGCGCGGGTGTCGTCTGGAGGTTCGTCCATGCCTACCGTCCCGCGGAGACCGGGCAGATCGGGCTGCTGAACCAGCTCGTCGTCGTGTTCGGCGGCGAACCGAGGCCATGGCTCGTCGACTCTCCCTGGAACGTCCTGTTCCTCATCGCGGTGATGGTGTGGACACAGGCGGGCTTCGCGGCCGTCCTGCTGGCCGGCGCGATCAGCGCCGTGCCCGGGGAGCTGACCGATGCGGCCCGCCTCGACGGCGCGTCCCGGCGGCAGATCTTCTGGCGGATCACCATGCCGTCGATCAGACCCACTCTGCTCGTCGTGGTCCTCGCCCAGGCGATCGGCACCTTCAAGGCCTTCGACATCGTCAAGACCATGACCGGCGGACAGTTCGGCACGGGCGTCATCGCCCACGAGATGTACGACCAGGCCTTCCGCTACGGCGAGACGGGCCGCGGTGCGGCGCTCGCCGTGCTCCTCTTCGTCCTCGTCACCCCCTTCGTCGCCCACCAGGTCCGGGCACGGCGGAGGGCTGCGTGAACGGCGTCCGGGAGCAGCTGGCCTCCCGCGCCTTCGCGTCGATCGCCGTAGTGATCGCGGTCCTCTGGACGACTCCGACCCTCGGTCTGCTGATCTCCTCCTTCCGCCCCGAGGAGGAGATCAAGACGACGGGCTGGTGGACCGTGTTCGCTGCGCCGCACCTCACGCTCGACAACTACGGCGAGGTGCTGTCCGGCGGCGGGAACGGGTCGGGGCGGCTCGCGGAGTACTTCGTCAACTCCGTCGTCATCACCCTCCCCTCGGTGCTGTTCCCGCTCGTGCTGGCGTTCTTCGCGGCGTACGCCCTGGCGTGGATCGACTTCAGGGGGCGGGACGCGCTCGTCGTGGGCATCTTCGCGCTCCAGGTCGTGCCGCTCCAGATGGCGCTCGTCCCCCTCCTGAAGCTGTTCTCCCAGGGCTGGCTGTTCCTGCCCGCGTGGAATCTCACCGGGCCCGCGCGTTTCGGCCAGCTCTGGTTCGCCCACACGGTCTTCGCGCTGCCGTTCGCGGTGTTCCTCCTGCACCACTTCCTGGCGGGGCTTCCCCGGGACCTGATCGAGGCCGCCCGCGTCGACGGCGCTTCGCACCGGACGCTGCTGCTCCGGATCGTGCTGCCGCTGGCCCGCCCGGCCCTGGTATCCCTCGCCATCATCCAGTTCATCTGGGTGTGGAACGACCTCCTCGTGGCGCTGACGCTGTCGGGCGGGACGGCCGGGACCGCGCCGATGACGGTCAGACTGGCGAGCCTGGCCGGGACGTACGGCAACGAGTGGCAGCGGCTCACCGCGGGAGCCTTCGTGGCGGCGTTCGTTCCGCTGCTCGTCTTCTTCTCCCTCCGGCGGCACTTCGCACGGGGACTGCTCGCCGGATCGGTCAAGGGATGAGCCCCGGCCGGTCCGCGGGAGAAGGCGCGGGAGAAGGCATGGCGGTGCCCGGGAGCGCGGGGCTGAGCAGGCCCGGGCTGCGGGGCCGCGAAGCCGAGCTGGAGCAACTGCGCGCCCTGGTCGAGGCGGTGCAGGGCGGCTCGGGAGGAGCGATCGCACTGCTCCTGGGCGAGCCCGGGATCGGGAAGACCGCACTGCTGCAGGAGACCGTCGCGATCGCGCGGGCCCACGGGTTCGTCGTCAGCCACGGACGGGCCGAGGAACTGCACGAGCTGGCACCGCTCGCCTCACTGGCCTCCGGCCTCCTGCACGGTGACCCGCCGCTGCTGTCCAGCAGGGACTTCGCAGACCTCGCGGGCCATCACGACCAGCGCATCTGGCTCGTCGAACGACTGGCCCAGCTGATCGAGGAACGCTCGGCGGGCACGCCCGTACTGATCGCGGTCGACGACGTCCAATGGGCCGACCCGCTGAGCCGGTTCGCCCTGAGCGTCCTGCCGGCCCGCCTGCTCAGCTCCCCGGTCCTCTGGCTGCTCACGGGCAGGAACGACCCGGAACCGTACGGGCAGGGGCCGCGGACGACGACCCTCCCCCTTCGGCCGCTGTCCGACACGGCCCTGGCCGAGCTGGCACGGGACGTCCTCGGCGGGGACGTCCCGGCGCAGGTCGCGGAAGTCGTCGACGGGGCGGGAGGCAACCCCTTCCTCGCGGCCGAGATGCTCACGGGCATCGTGGTGTCGGGCGCCGACGCGCCGGAGCCGCCGGAGCGGCTGGTCCTCGGAGTGCGCGACCGGCTGGCCGACCTCCGGCCGGACACCCTTCACTTCCTGCGGATCGGCTCGGTCCTCGGCCGCGCGTTCTCGCTCGCGGACGCCGCCGCCCTGTGCGGCCGGCCCGCCTGGGGACTCAGCGCCGAAGTGGACGAGGCGATCGCCGCCGCCCTCCTCCACGACGACGGCGAACGCCTCCTGTTCCGCCACGACCTGCTCCGCCAGGCGGTGTACGCCGATCTCGCCCCCTCCGTACGCCGGGCGCTCCACCGTGAGGCCGCGAGCCGGCTCGTCGCGGCGGGCCGGAGCTCCACCGACGCGGTCCCGCACCTGCTGAAGAGCGCCGAACCCGGCGACCAGGAGGCGATCGGGCTGCTCGGCACGGCCGCCACGGACGTGCTCGCCGTGATGCCCGACCTCGCCGCCGACCTGGCCGTACGCGCCCTGGAACTCGTACCGCCCCATGCGCCCATGCTGTTCGACGTGGGAGAACGGGCCATCGTCGCGCTGACCCGCGCGGGCCGGTACACCCAGGCACGGGTCACCGGCGACAGACTGCTCGCCCGGCAGCCGCCCCTGGACGTCT
The DNA here is from genome assembly GCF_053610825.1 of Streptomyces sp. NPDC054863. NCBI lineage: Bacteria > Bacillati > Actinomycetota > Actinomycetes > Kitasatosporales > Streptomycetaceae > Streptomyces > Streptomyces sp. NPDC054863. The sequence continues at coordinate 34,521 of NZ_JBSGZD010000054.1, forward strand.
TCGCCCGTCTGCAGTCCGTACTCGGCGACACGCTGTGGCACCTCGACGACGTCCACGAACTGACCCGCCGCTCGACAGCGGCACTGGCAGCCGTCACCGACCCGGTGATCCGCGCCCGGCTCACCGCCCGGCAGGCCCTCGCCCGGTCCCGCGGGCGCGACCTCGGGGCCGCTCGCGAGACCGGCGAACGGGCGCTCACCGAGGCGGAGCTGTCCGGTGACCGGGAGGCCCGTGTCCTCGCGCTGTGGGGCCTCGGCGAGATCGCCCTCAACGCGGGCGACTGCGCCGCCGCCGTCGAACACCACACGGCGCTGAGCGTGTTCGACACGGCCTTCCTGCCCGAGGAGGCCGTCGCCCGGATCCACCTGGACGACTTCGACACCGTACGGAGACTGCTCCGGACGGCGGGCGACGCTCCCCTGCGCCCCGCCATGCTGAGCTGGGCCCAGGCGACCCTGAACATGGGGCTCGGCCGGCTCGACGACGCGGACGCCGACCTCGTCACCGCCGAGCGGCTCGAAGCGGACCTCCACGTGCCCGGCAACCTGGTCAACATCCGCGTCAACCGCGGCCTCCTCGCGATGCTGCGCGGCGACCGCAAAGCCGCGCAAGAGCACCTGGACGTCGTGCGGACGACCGTGGCCGAGCGGCCGAACACGGGCAACCACGCCACGCACCAGTACTTCGAGGCCGTCGTCGCCGACGCCGACGGCGACCACACTGCAGCGGCCGAACTGGTCAGGTCCGTGCAGCGCGACCATCCCTTCCTGCGATGGCGGCTGCTGCGCCCCCATGTCGTCCAGGCCGTGCGGATCGCCCTGCGCGGCGGGGACCGGACCCTGGCCCGGGACCTCGCGGCCCAGGCGGCGGAGCACGCCACCCGAAACCCTTCCGTACCGACCGCACAGGGGGCGGCCGCCCACGCGGCCGGCCTGGTCGACGCCGACCACGGACTCCTGGAGCGATCGGTCGGCCTCCTCCTCACCGGCCCCCGGCCGCTGCCCCTCGCCGCCGCGTCCGCCGACCTCGGACGCGCTCTTCTCGCGGCCGGCGACCCCGCTGCGACACCCGCCCTGACCAGGGCGTACGACATCTACGCCCAGGCGGGGGCCGACGCCGAGGCAGACCGGGTGCGGGCCGATCCGGCACAGGCCACCGGCCGTTCCGGCCGGCGCACCGGAGGCCTCCGGCCGCGCCCCGGCCAGGGCTGGGACGCGCTCACGGCCTCGGAACGAAAGGTGGCCCGGCTGATTGCCGCGGGCCACACCAACCGGTCGGCCGCGGAGGCCCTGGTCGTCTCCCCGCACACGGTCAACACCCATCTGGCGTCGATCTTCCGCAAGCTCTCGGTGCGCTCCAGGGTCCACCTGGCGCGGATGGTGCTCGCGGAGGGCGAGGCCGGAACAGTCACCGGCGGCTGAGCGACCTCTGCGCTCCCGTGCCAGGCGTGGTGCGCGGTACGGCAACAGGAGGTGCGGGACCGGTCCTAGCGTGACGGGCATACCGCGCCGCTTCGACGCGCGGACCAGCCGAACCGAATCGAGGAAGCATCCCCATGCCGTACATCACCGTGGGCCAGGAGAACACCAACCCCATCGAGCTGTACTTCGAGGACCAGGGCGCCGGGCAGCCGGTCGTCCTCATCCACGGCTTCCCGCTCGACGGCCACTCCTGGGAGCGCCAGAGCGCCGCGCTGCTCGACGCCGGCCACCGCGTGATCACGTACGACCGCCGCGGATTCGGCCGGTCCTCGCAGCCGACGACCGGCTACGACTACGACACCTTCGCCGCCGACCTGAACACCGTGCTGGAGACCCTGGGCCTGAAGGACGTCGTCCTGGTCGGCTTCTCCATGGGCACCGGAGAGGTCGCCCGCTACGTGTCCACGTACGGCACCGGCCGCGTCGCCAAGGTCGCCTTCCTGGCCTCGCTCGAACCCTGCCTGCTCCAGAGCGACGACAACCCCGACGGCGTCGCCCCGAAGGAGTTCTTCGACGGGATCGTCGCCGACGTCAAGGACGACCGCTACGCCTACTACACGGCCTTCTTCCACGACTTCTACAACCTCGACGAGAACCTGGGCACCCGCATCAGCGAGGAGGCCGTCCGCAACAGCTGGAACACCGCGGCCCGCGGCGGCTCCTTCGCCGCGTCCGCCGCGCCTTCGACCTGGTACACCGACTTCCGCGCCGACATCCCCGCCGTCGACGTGCCCGCCCTGATCCTGCACGGCACCGCCGACCGCATCCTGCCGGCCGAGGGCACCGCGCGCCCCTTCCACAAGGCGCTCCCCTCCGCCGACTACGTCGAGATCGAGGGCGCCCCGCACGGTCTGCTGTGGACCCATGCCGAGGAGGTCAACACCGCCCTCCTCGCCTTCCTGGCGAAGTGAACGGCGAAGTGACGCCGCACCGTTGACC
>NZ_JBSGZD010000055.1:0-36817 GCF_053610825.1 Streptomyces sp. NPDC054863
ACCGCGCCGCGCCCCCACTGAGGACAGACTCAGGCCGGCTGCTTCTCGGCGTTGGCGATGGTGTCCAGGTGGAGCTCCTCGAAGTACTGCGCCAGGAGCGACTGGTGCTCGCGGAGGTACCGCTTGAACGAGACGATGTCCTCGTCGCTGCGCAGCAGGTGCCGGACGGCCGCCCACACTTCGCCGGGGTGGTCGTCGTTGATGTCGGTGTGCGAGTGGTTGATCTGGCCGCCGATGTTGCCCTCGCCGACCGAATCCTTCAGCGCCTCCAGCTTCCTGGGCTCCAGATTCACGTTCACGTACTCGACGAGGTAGGAGTACGCCACCACACCGAGCGGGCCTTCGTGGTCCAGGAGGTAGGAGAAGTAGCCGGTCAGGATCTTGGTCGACAGGTAGGGCTCGGTGGCCAGGAACTGCTCGCGCGAGACGCCCACCTTCGCCAGGTCGGCGATGAAGAGTTCGTCGTGGAGCATCTCCTCCTGCTCGTAGTTGGCCCAGACCTGCGCCGCTTCCGGGCTGGTCTTGGCTATCTCCACCAGCGCCTTGGCCTCGGCCACCCGCAGCATCCGGATGCGCCAGGCGGTCTCGATCAGGTTCCGCTTGTAGTACGTGGAATCGACGTTCTTGCCCTCCAGGTGCGCGGCCTCGGGGACGTTGGCGTACCACTCGACGACCTGCTGGTCGAGCTGCTTGTCGATCTCGGCGCGCAGCTCTGCCGAGGCAGCGGCGCTGAGGAACGGGGTGCGGTCTCCATAACCGACGTTGGTCACGCGGTTCGGCATGATGTCACCTTTCTCGTGGGCGCTCGGACGTGAGGTACGAGCGGTTCAGATGTCGTCGGCGACGCGGATGGTCGCGTCGCCCCGTAGCCGGCACTGGCAGGCCAGACGGTGGTTGCCGCCGGTCCGGCCGAGGTCTTCCAGGAAGTCGAGCTCGTCGTGGTCGGGTTCGCCGAGTGACTCGAAGCCCTCCAGGACCTCGATGACGCACGCGCCGCACGATCCGGAGCGGCATCCGAAGGGGATGAGCCGCTGCGGGGTCTCGTACTCGACTTCGGTGAGCGGGGAGCCGGCGGGCAGCGGGACCTCGGTACCCGCCGGGAGGATGGTCAGTTTCTTCAGGGTCATGACAGCAACGCGGCCTCGCGGTCGGTGGAGTGTTCCGGAGCCAGGCGAGCGCCCGGACGCAGCTCGACCAGTGCGTGGTTCGCAGCGGCCGCCGCCTCGCCGAAGCCCACCGAAATGAGCGGGACACGACCCTGATAAGTACAGATGTCGCCGATCGCGTAAACCCTCGGCAGATTCGTCCGCATCGCCCTGTCGACCGTGATCTGGCGATTCTCCAATTGAATCCCCCAATCGGCGATCGGACCCAGGCTGGTAATGAATCCCAGCGCTGTCACCACGGCCTGTGCGGGCAGCACCAATTGGTCGTCGCCGACCCGGACGCGCACTTCTTCCAGGAATTCCGCGCCTTCGCAGGCCGCCACCTGCGCATCGGTCACCACGCGAATATCGGCCGCGTACATCTGTTTGACGCTGTACTCGTGGGCCCGGAAGGCCGAGCGCCGGTGGACGACGGTGACGGATCTGGCGATCGGTGCGAGAGCGAGGGCCCAGTCGACCGCACTGTCGCCGCCGCCCACAATCACCACGTCACGGTCCCGGTGCTCTTCGAGGCGCGGTACGTGGTGGGCCACGCCGCGCCCCCGGTAGGGGCTCAGACAGGGCAGCGTGCGGGGGACCGAACGGCCGAGCCCGGCCGCGATCACGACTGCGCCGGCATGGACACGTCCGCCGCCCTCCAGCCCGATCTCCCAGCCTCCCCCCTCGTTCTGCTTCAGGGAGGCCGCCGTCCGGCCGAGCAGGTAGTACGGGTCGAACGGCGCGGCCTGGGAAACGAGTTGGTCGGTCAGTTCTCGGCCCCGCACGGCCACATGGCCGGCGACGTCGTAGATCTTCTTCTCCGGGTACAGGGCCGCGATCTGGCCGCCCGGCTCCGGCAGCGCATCGACTATCACGCTGGAGAGCCCCCGGAATCCCGCGCAGTAGGCGGCGTACAGGCCGGCCGGACCCGCTCCGACGACGGCCACGTCCGCGCCGACACCGGCCGTCTCCGGCCGAGCCCCTGCGTGATTCATCCTGAACGCTTGATTCATCCTGAACTCCAGGCCCTTTCCAACGTTCGGTCGAAACAGCTCGGCCACTCGTCTCGCAGCCGGTCCCGGTCAATGACCCTCGGGGGCCTTTGTTCATCTCGTGGGAATTGATGGGCACTTGCAGAGCTACACAGCGGGGACTTCGCCTGATTAAGGAGAATGTCCCGCCGGGTGCAATTTCATAATTCAACGCCCCGTCCACATCGTCAATAAACGATCCGAAACTCCGCCCGCCGATATGCGGGCGGAATGGGAAACGAGGCGTTCTACCGCGCGACCGTTTCACCGACGGCCTGGTCCAGGGCGCTGGCGAACCGCTGCCATTCCCGGGCGTAGGTGTTGGCCAGGTCCGCGACGGCGTGGGAGCAGTGCACCGGCACCGCGGCCATCAGCTGCTGCCCCGCCTCAAGATCGGGTGCCCGGTTGTTCAGCCAGCGCAGCAGCGCGCGCCCGGATTCGGTGAACCGGAGCGAGGGGTCCTTCGCCAGGGTCTCGATGCGCCGCTCCCGCTGAGCGCCCGTCGGGGCCCCGACGCCGCCCGCCCGGCTCCCGCCCCCGGCCTCACGTTCGGCGCCGGGACGCGGCGGCGGAGGAGCGGATGCGTCGCGCCGTACCCGCTGGCGGATCTCGCACGCGGTACTGACCGACACCCCCGCGCTGGCGGCGATCTCGCTGAGCGTCGCCCCGGGGTGTGCGGCGAGGTACGTCCGTGCCGACTGCCGGCGCTGCGCCGCGTCCAGGGGGCGGGAACGGCCGTCCGCCCCGACCCGGACCTCCGACTGAGGAACTTCCTCAGTCGAAGCGCGACGCACCACCCCCACGGTCTTGGGCGACAGGCCGGTGATGCGCGCGACGGCACGGTCCGACAGGTCCGGGTGCGAGGTCAGGATCCGTCCGGCCGCGGCCTTCCTGTCCGTGAGCGTCAGCGGCAGGCCGTGCGAGACGTTGGCCGCCACGGAGTGGATGAAGACCTCGCTGTCCGGCCCGTCCAGGTACCGGACCGCGATCAGCTCCTCCCCCCGCAGCCTGGCTGCCTGGAGGCGATGCATTCCGTCGACCACGCGCAGGGTGTCCCGATGCACCAGCACCGGCTCGATCTCACGCTGCGCGAGCACCTCCACGTGCTCCTGGTTCAACCCGCCCAGCCGCGGCGAATCACCGACCGTCAGCGACGCGACCGGCACCAGGTCGACGCCCGCGCCCTCCCCGCCCTGCTCGGCCTCGTGGTCACGCACCGCGGTCTCTAATCGACCCGTCAACTCCCCCACCATCCTTCCTCCTACCTGCACATGCACATGCGCACATGTCTGCGCATGACAGCCCGGCCGCGAGCCGCGGCGGGGCACGGTTTCGGACACCGGCCACCATAACAAAAATAGTGCTATTTATGTTTTGTAAGGTGGGCCCCACAGGACATCCAGCCGACTCATGACAGAGGGATCAACAACGTGGCGCAGACACGAGCCGCACTCACGCGACACCGGGTACTGCTCGCCGGTGCGGTGGAACTCGCCCGGTACGGCTATGCAGGCACGTCGCTGGCGCGCATCGCCTCGCAGGCGGGGGTGACCCTGGGCGGGCTCACCTTCCACTTCCGGACAAAACCCGGGCTGGCCCAGGCCGTGTACGAGGACGGCGCGGCTTCCACACGCACAGCGGTCGACCGTGCCCAGGGGCGCTCGGAGCTGCCGCTGCAGAGCGTGATCGACGTCACTCACGAAGTGGCCCGGCTGCTGTGCACCGAGGCCACGGTGAGGGCGGCCTCACGGCTGAGCCGTGAGGCCGCCCTGGGGGAGGCCGCCCTCGCGGGCTGTTCCTGGGAGAAGATCTGGCTCCACGACGTGAGACGGCTTGCCGAGAAGGCACACGCACGGGGAGATCTGGGCGAGAGCTGCTCGGCGGAACTGCTGGGCTACCTGGTGGTGTGCATGCTGGCCGGGCTCGACAGCGCGACCGTACGCGTGTCGGGTTCGGTCTGCGAAGCACTGACCCAGTTGTGGCATCTGGTGCTCGGCTCGGTCGCCGCGCCCGGCTCACCCGTGCTGCTGCCGGGAGGAAGTCCCGGCTGAGGAAGGTCCCGCCGGGGCCCGGTCACCGTGCCGTCCAGCCCCCGTCCACCGGGACAGCGGCCCCTGTGGTGAACGAGGACCGGTCGGAGCACAGCCACAGCGCGGCCTGGGCCACCTCGGAGGGGTCGGCCAGGCGGCGCTGGATGGCGCGGCTGGTGAACGGCTCGTACAACGAGGGCGTCCGGGTGAGGACTTCGTCCATCAGCTCGGTGTGCGTGCTGCCCACGACCAGGGCGTTGACGCGGATGCCGTACGTCCCGTACTCGTCGGCGGCGGCCCGGGTGAGACCCAGTACGGCGTGCTTGGCCGCGATGTAGGGGGCGGCGGTGCCGGTGGCGCGCAGGCCCGCGACGCTGGACGTGTTCACGATGGCGCCGCGGGTACCGGTCTCCAGCATCGCGGTGATCTGGGCGCGGAGGCAGTTCCAGACGCCGCGGACGTTGACGTCCATCATCCGGTCGTAGTCGGCATCCTCCATCTTGTGCAGGGGGGTGCCCGAGGAGGCCCAGCCGGCGTTGTTGAAGGCCGCGTCGAGTCTGCCGTACGCGTCGCGGGCCCGGTCCACGACGCGTTGGACATCGCTGCTGTCGGTGACGTCACCCGCCACGCAGAGAGCTTCGCCGCCGCTCTCACGGATGAGCCGGGCCTGGTGCTCAAGCTTGTCGCTGCGTCGGGCCATGAGGACCACGGCGGCGCCTTCGGCCGCGAAGACCCGGGCGGCAGCGGCACCGATTCCGCTGGACGCACCGGTGATCATGACGGTCTTTCCGTGGAGCAGAGGGGTGGGCGAAGCCATGGTGGCAGGGTCCAATCCTGGGGCGGGGCAAGGCGGGTGGGCGGGCGATTACACGGGATCCTGGGTGAATGCTGACACCTGCCCGGCCGCCCAGGTACGGAAGGGCCTGGGAGCGTGACCGGTCGCTTCCCGCACGCCGGAGGCCACCGCGGCCTTGGCCCCGCTCCTCTGCCGCTCGGCACTGGCGGTGAGGGCGTCCACCAGACATTCCGGCAGGCGGGCGCGCCATGCTTGGCGGGCCTGGTCCAGGGAGATCTCCTCGAAGGCCAGTGGCCTGTGCAGGATGCCGGCGAGGACGGTGGTCCTGTCCCGGGCGGAGAGCGCGCACGGTCCGGTGAGGGCGTAGGTGCGCCGGTGGTGGCCGGTGCCGGTCAGTGCCTGGACGGCGGCGTCGGCGATGTCGGCCGGGTCGACGCAGGCGTTGAGTGAGTCTCCGTGGACCTCGCGCACGATGCCGTCTCTGACGATGCCGTCCCGCCAGGCCAGGGCGTGTGTCATGAAGGAGCGGGGACGCAGCAGGGTCCAGGGGAGGCCACTGGCTTTCAGCCGCTGCTCGTTCTCGCGTTGCCAGCGGGTGATGAGGTCGTCGGCGCCCGGGTCGGCCACGGCCTGCGCGGACAGTTTGACCACGTGCGGGGTGCCGACCGCTGCGGCGGCCTTCAGCAGGTTGATGTCGTGCTCGGGGCGCAGCGGATCGTTGGTGATGAGCAGGAGGGCGTCCGCCCCGCGCAGGCCACGCAGGAGCGTGGCGGGCGAGGCGAAGTCCGCGCCGACGAACTGTCCGGGAAGCCCCTGGGCGACGGCCTTTGCCGGGTCTCTCGTGAAGAGGGCCAGGTCGTGTGCTCCGGTGCCGGCCAGACGTGCGGCGACGAGCCGGCCGACCGTTCCGGTGGCCCCGGCAATGACGATGCGGCGGACCGGCGCCGCCCCGCCCCGTGGTGCCGGGCGGGGGCGGCTCATATGGCTTTCCCGCGGCCGGGGTCGACCACGATGGCCGAAGCGGCGTCGGGGACTGCGAGTCCCGGCAGCAGCAACAGCCACATGGCGCAGGTGCGTTCCATCAAGTCCTCCCGGCCGGAGACGAGTTGGGAGTAGAGCTGCACACCGGTACAGGCGCCGACGATGAACTGGGCGACTTCCTCGGGCGAGATCCCCTCACGGAGGTCTCCTTCGTCGCGGGCCGCTTCGAGGTGGCCGACCATGATGTCCTTCCAGCCTTCGAACGAGGCGCTGTCGTGCATGCCGAAGCGGCCCTGCTCGACGGCGAGTCGGACACCGGCGCGCAGCAGCGGGTCGGTCTGCAGCCGGTGGGCCCAGACCAGGGTGATGTCCACCAGGCGCTGCAGGCCGCTCGACTTGAGCAAGGGCTCGATCACGTACGGCTGGGCGTTCATCACTTCACGGGCCAGCTCCTGCTTCGAGGCGAAGTGGAAGTACATCGCGCCCAGTGTGACGCCCGCCCGTTCGACGATACGGGTGACGCTCGCGCCTTCGTAGCCCTCCTCGTCGAACAGTTCCGCTGCGGCCCTCAGGATCAGGTTGCGCGTGCGCACGGCACGCTCCTGCTTGAGATCAGTCACTTCGTCCGACCTTCCTCGACAAAAAAAGAGAATGTATTTTATGTTAGTGGCCGCAGATCAGCCAGCAAGACACAGGGGGGACGACCATGAACACCACCAGTGAGCTCGCCAGCCCGGCAACTGCCGTGCCACGCAAGTATGTTCACAAGGCAGCCCACTCCGAGGTGCTGCTCACCAGCTGGCACAGGAGCTCCACCGACGAGTACGTCGTGACGGCCCAGTGGCCGCGCACCCACGGGTTCTACCGCCCTGCCCACCGACTGTACGACCCCATGCTGTTCCCGGAGACGGTCCGCCAGGCCATCCCCCTGCTGTCACACGTCGCTTACGAGGTCCCCTTCGGGCATCACCTGATCTGGGAGCGCCTCACCTACTCCCTGGATCTCGACAACCTGCACAGCAGCGCCGAGCCTGCCGAGTTAGTGCTCCACATCTCCTGCACGGACATAGAGCGCCGCCGCGGGAACCTCTCGGCCATGACACTGCGGTTGCGCGCCGAACGCGACGGGCGGCGTCTGGGCACCGCCGAGGCCCGCTTCACCAGCCACTCCCCCGCCATCTACCGTCGGCTGCGCGGGGCGCACGGCGAACTGCACAGCGCCATCGCCGCGGCCCGCCCGCCCGCGGAGGGAGTCCTCGCGCACCTGGCGGGCCGTCAGTTGGCCGAGGACGTCGTCCTGGCCCCCAGCGTGCACAGCGACCGCTGGCAACTTCGGGTGGACACCGACCACCCCGCGCTGTTCGACCACCCGGTCGACCACGTTCCCGGCATGCTCCTTCTGGAAGCCGCCCGCCAAGCCGCCCAAGCGGCCCGCACCCCCGCCCCCATAGTTGTCGTGGGCATGCAGACAGACTTCCACCGCTACGCGGAGCTGGACGCACCGTGCTGGATCCAGATGTCCCCCGGCGAGACCCACGACAGCCTCCGCTTCGCCCTGGAACAGGACAACACCCTCTGCACCTCCGGCACCGTGTCCCTGTCCGCGCCCGTCGCCACCGCGCAGATGCCCTTCCTTCCGGCACAGCGGACCTGCGGGTCGACGCCGCGCGGGATGCGGCGGCTGGTCCCGGCCGGCGAGTCCCCGGCGCTGGACCGGACCTTCGACTGAGGAATTTCCTCGGTCGAAGTCTCCTCGGGCGCGGCACGGGCGACCGTCAGGCATTCCGGACAATCTTCTTGACCCGCTCCAAAGAATTCTGTTAGCAGTGAACCTCCGCAAAAAAATGACTGCGCCACACTTCTTGGAGGAGTGACCGTGTCTCTTTCGCGTCGAAAAATTCTGGTCGGTTCCGGCATCGCGGCCTCCTCGCTGGCATTAGGGACCGCAGGGAATGCTGTCGCACAGAACGCCGCGCCTCGGCCCTTCGTGCCGCACGACTGGAAGTCCGTCCGTGCACAGTTCCTGCTTTCGCCCAAGTTCGCTCATCTGTCGAACTTCTTCTTCGCCTCGAACCCGACCCCCGTCCGCGATGCGATCACGAAATACCGGAAAGCGTTCGACGAGAATCCGTACAGCTTCCTGGACGACAACATGTTCCAGCGCGACGAGGACATGCTGTGGCGCGACGTGTGTGCCGCCGCTGCCGAGTACGTCGGCGGGAAGCCCGACGAGATCGCCCTCACCAGCAGCACGACCATGGGGCTCGCTCTCGTCTACAACGGACTGCGTCTCAAGCCCGGCCAAGAGGTCCTGACGACCACGCACGAGTTCTACCCGCACCACGAATCCATACGTCTCGCCGTCGAGAAGTGGGGCGGGAGCATGCGCAAAATCCCGCTCTACGAATCGTCGCTGAATTTCTCGGCGGACGAGGCCATCGCACGGATATGTGCCGCGGTACGCCCCCACACCCGAGTCGTCGGCGTCACCTGGGTCCACTCCGGTACCGGTGTACGGCTGCCGATAGCCAAACTCGCTGCCGCACTCAAGGGCTTGAACCGCAATCGGGACGAAGCAGATCGCATTCTGCTGGTGGTGGACGGAGTTCATGGTTTCGGTGTAGTGGACGAGGACGTCGCGAAGATGGGCTGCGATTTCTTCTCCGCGGGTACGCACAAGTGGATCCTGGGACCGCACGGGACCGGAATCATCTGGGCGAAGGCCGAGAATTGGGCGCTTCTTCGGCCCACGATTCCCAGCTTGATGGCCAAGGAGACGACTGACGCCTGGCGGCAGGACCGCCCGCCGACCGGCCCGACCCAGGCCGCATGGGTCAGCCCTGGCGGCTTCTTCGCGTACGAACACCAGTGGGGGATGATCGAAGCGTTCCGCTTCCACCGGCAGATCGGACGCACGCGGGTACAGGACCGGATCGCCGAGTTGAACGGTCAGATCAAGCAGGGCCTGGCGCGCATGAAGCACGTCACGCTGCACACGCCGGTCGATCCCGGACTGTCCGCGGGCTTCGTCATCTTCGACGTACACGGATACAAGCCGAAGGACGTCGTGCAGATCTTCCGCGACAACCGGGTCATCGCCAGCGGCACGCCGTACGCGGTTCCGCATGTGCGCCTGTCGGCCGGCATCGTCAACTTCCCGAAGGACGTCGACATGGCGTTGAAGGTCGTACGGTCGCTGGCTTGACGATCGAGCAGGGGGAGCGGTGGGAGCGGACGTGCCGGTTCGCCACCCTGCCCTCGTGGGCGGGGTGGCGGGCGCCGGGCACTTCCACGGACTGCTCGCCACGGCCGGGTGGATCAGCGGCGCGGCAAGGACGCCTTGCCCGGGCCCCGTCCCCGGGCGCCCGGCCGCCCGGCCCCGGCACACCTGAATCCGATACGCCCCTCCCCCCCCGGCAGAAGAGGAACGTCCATGGATGTCATGACGGCCGTGCTGTCCCGCCGCAGTGAGCGCCATCTCGTGGAACCCGCCCCCAACGACCAGGAGTTCGCCTATCTCCTGCGTGTTGCCGCCACGGCGCCCGACCACGGCGGCCTCCGGCCCTGGCGGGTGATCCTGATACGCGACGAGGGCCGCGCCGCACTGGAGCGCTGCTTCGCCGAGGAGTGTGCGGGGCCGCCGTCACGGCGTGGGGACGTGGAGGAGGGCCAGGGGGCACCGCTCCTCGCCACGCTGGTCTTCTCACCCGTGGCGCTCGACACGGGTGACGGCGGCCCCGTCCTGGAGTGGGAACAACTCGCCGCCGCCGGCGCCGTGGCCAGCTCCTTGTCACTGCTGCTGCATGCCCGTGGTTTCGGCAGTGTCTGGCGCACCGGAAAGTACACGGAGTCCGAACGGATTCGCCGCGTACTGGGCCTGCATCGCGAGGAACGCCTGCTGGGCTGGCTGTACGTAGGCACCCCGCAGCGGCTCGAACCGTCGAGACGGCGGGTGACCCAGGACGTCACCGACCGGATCTCCGTCTTCGCACCCTGACCCACCACGTACCCCGCTCGGGCGGTGGCGTTACCGGGGGGCCTGTGTCCAGGTGACCGGGAGTTCGTGGACGCCGTAGATGTTCATGTTGGTCCTGAGTTTCACTTCTCCGGCGGGGACGGCGAGTTCGAGGGTCGGGAAGCGGCGGAGCAGGCCCTCGAAGCCGGCGCGCATTTCGATGCGGGCCAGTTGCTGGCCGAGGCACTGGTGGACGCCGTGGCCGAAGGAGAGCTGGCCGCGGGCCTTGCGGTGGAGGTCGAGGGTGTCGGGGTTCTCGAAGCGCTCGGGGTCGCGGTTGGCGGCCAGCAGGGAGACGAGGACGGTCGATCCCTCGGGGATGGTCTCGCCGCAGAGTTCGATGTCCTCCGTGGCGTAGCGGAAGTTGATGTCGACGACGGACAGGTAGCGCATGAGTTCCTCGACCGCGCCGGGCAACAGGTCCGGGGCGGCGTGGAGTTCGGCGAGCTGCTCGGGGTGCTCCAGCAGCGCGAAGGTGCCCAGGCCCAGCATGTTGGCGGTGGTCTCGTGGCCGGCGAGCAGCAGCAGGAAGGCGATGCCGGTCAGTTCCTCGATGGAGAGGTCGTCGTCGCGGGCCAGGTCGGAGAGTATGTCGTCGGCGGGCTCGGCACGTTTGCCGGTGACGAGTTCGGCCAGGTAGCCGGTCAGGCTGCCGTAGGCGGCCATCTGCTCGTCGAACGGCAGTTCCTTGTTCAGGATCTTGGCGGAGTTGACCTGGAAGTTGTCCCGGTCCGTGTAGGGAACGCCGAGCAGTTCGCAGATCACCAGGGACGGCACCGGCAGCGCGAACTCCTTGACCAGGTCGACCGGTGGGGTCAGGCGCGCCATCTCGTCCAGCTGCCGTTCGGCGATGGCGCTGATGCTCTCTTCGAGCTGCTTCATGCGTGCGACGGTGAAGGAGCCGGTGAGCTTGCGCCGCAGCCGGGTGTGGTCCGGCGGGTCCATGGCGATGAACACGCCCGGCGTCTGCGGGGACGGTTCGGTGATGACGGGCATGCCGGGGATTTCGTACGGCATGTGGAGGATGCCGATGTCCTGGCGGGAGCTGAACCGGTTGTCGGCCAGCAGTTGGCGGGCCGCTTCGTAGCCGGTGACGAGCCAGCCCTCGTGGCCGTCGGGGAAGAGCAGGGGGCTGACGGGGCGGGCCCCGCGCAGCCGGGTGATCTGGCGGGGCGGGTCGAAGGGGCCCGCGTCACGCTCCCTGGGGAGGCCGTTCTGGACGGGAAGCGGTTGGTCCGTCCGACGCGTCGGATTGCCTGAGGTCGCATTCATGGCGCCACAGTGGCACACACATGGCACCATGACAAGCCATGGTGACACCGATTCAGGAGGCCGTCGCTGCGCCCCACTTGCCGCGTCGGCGGTGAAAACCGCTGTCCGACCGCCGGAGCACGGTGATACACAGCCGGGGTGGAAAAGACTCTGGAATTCCCCGATCTGCTGCGGCTGATCGACGAACGATCGACCGCCTTCCGTGCCGCGGTCGCCTCCGCGCCCAGCCTCGACGTGCAGGTGCCGACCTGCCCGGAGTGGACGCTGTTCGATCTGGTGCGGCACCTGGGCGAGGGGCGCCGCGCCTGGGCCGCCACCGTCACCGCGGGGCCTGCCGCCGCGACCAAGTCCGCACCGGAGGGCCCGGCCGCGCCCCGGGAGCGCGAGGCCCTGCCGGCCTGGTCGGCGGCGGCGACTCAGGAGCTGCTGGACGCACTGCGGGAGGCAGGCCCGGACCGCGGGTGCTGGACGTGGTGGGGTACGTCGCAGTCGCCGCAGACCTGCGGAGCCGTCGCCCGGCACCAGCTCCAGGAGATCGCGGTGCACACCTACGACGCCCAGATCACCCTGGGCGCCCCGCAGCCGCTGCCGGACGAGGTCGCACTCGACGGGGTCGACGAGTTCCTGTCCACCTGCTGCGCGACGACGAACGCCTGGCCGCACGAGCCCGCCGCCGTCGACATCCACACCACCGAGGGCCGCTCCTGGCACCTCTCGCTCTCCGCCGACGGCGCGCGGATCACCCCCGCCACCGGCGAGGACCAGGACGTGGCCGACGCTTCGCTCCGGGGCACGGCCAGTGAGCTGGTCCTGGCCCTGTACGGGCGTACTCCGGTGGACTCCCTGAAGCTCGACGGCGACCTACGCCTGCTCGACCTGCTCTGGGCCTGGGACCCGACCGAGTAGGACCTGACGATACGTCAACACCCTTGCACCGAGGGCAGGTTGGGCTCCTCCGATCAAGGCCGTCGGCCCGGCCGTGCGGTGCGTACTCCGAGGACGTAGGCCGCCGTGAGCGCGACGGCGCGGTCTTCGTCGTGGGACAGATCCGCCAGGGCGCGTGACGCCGTGTCTCCCGGGATCTCCGCGAGCGCCTGGATCAGCCGTCGGCGCGCGGACGGTTCGGCGGTGCCGGGGGCGAGGCGGTCGACGAGCCCGGCGGCGATCCGGTCCGCGAGGGCGGGACGGTCCGCGAGGGCGGGACGGGTCGCCAGGGCGCCCAGCGCATCGGCCGCATCGACGTCGTGGGACTGCTCGGCGACCATGTCGATGAGCGTCGGAACCGCTTCGGCCATGCCACGTGCCCCGAGCGCCAGAGCCGCATACATGCGGACGACGACGTCGGGGTGCGCGAGGGCGTCCTGCAGCAGGGCGGTCGCCGCACCGTCCGGGAGCTCGGCGAGGGACTGGACCGCACGTTTGCGCACCTCGGCCACCGGGGACCCGAGGCCTTCGGCCAGCAGCGCGGGTCCGCCACCGCCCGATCGTGCCAGAGCCCATCGAAGGGCTCCGGCGACGTTCGGGTCCGGCTCGCTCAGTACTGCCTCGACCAGCGCTGCCACCGGCACCGGGGCCTCTTCGGCCGAGGAGCCCGAAGACCCTGAGGAGCCTGAGGAGCCTGAGGAGCCCGAGGAGCCCGAGGACAGGGCCGCGCGCTGGCGCTTGCCTGCGCTCGGTGAGCCCAGCGCCTGGAGGAGGGCGACGATCTGGAGGACGTCCTCCCAGCCGGCGGGTTCCGCGGCACCGATCCGGCGGAGCCGGGTGAGCAGCTGCGTCTCGCTCGCGATGCGTTCCCGGGTCTGGCGGACGAGGTCGTCGACGAGTTCGGCGGGCGTGAAGCCGGGATCGTCGAGCGCGCGCCCGACTTCGTTCAGCGACAGTCCCAGTGACCGCAGGCTCTCGATGTGGAAGATCCGCCGGATGTCCTCGCCGGAGTACTCGCGGTAGCCACCGCCGGTACGGCCGGTGGGGCGTACCAGGCCGAGCGATTCGTAATGCCTGAGCATGCGGGCGCTGACCCCGGACTGCCGTGCCACCTCACCGATCAGCACTGCCCCTCCCCCGGGCCGAGGGCCACGATGCGCTTCGCCTCCTCGATCGCGAACTCGAATCCGGCGTCCGGGTCGCGCAGCAGCCGCTGCGTGGCAAGGGCGTGCGCACGCACGCGGGGGTCGGGAGCAGTCGTCGCCCGGGGGGCGAGGTTCGTCGCCGCCCGGGGGTAGGGGTCCGTCGTCGCCCGGGAGCCTGGATCCGCTACCGCCCGGAGGCCGGGAGCACTCGCCGCCCGGGGGCGTGGATCCGTCACCGCCCGGGAGCCTGGATGCGTCGCCGCCGCGTCCAGGATCGGGAGGATCACCTCGCCGAGCACGATCAGCGCCCGGCTGAGGCTCAGCTGCATCTCCCGCCCGCCGCGCCCCAGTTGTGTCGACAGCACGGCGGCCAGTCCGGCCTCCTCGCCTTCGGGTACGAGCACGACCGCCGCCCGCCACGCGCTCCGCGCCACCTCGTCGTCGGCGTCGGACAGCAGCTCCCGGGTGATCGCCGGCCACGCCTGCCGGTCCCCGATCTTGGACAGCGTGTGCAGCGCCTGGCTGCGTGCCTGCGCACCCTCCGAGCGGACTTCGCGGAGAAGCCCCGGAAGGAGGTCCGGGGCCCGCACCGATGCCGCGTGGCGGGTGAGCGCCCAGGTCAGCATTTCCCGTACGGAGAAATCCGGCTCGACCCCGCAGCGTGCGACGAGTCTGCCGACGAACCGCGGGTCGGGGGCCGTGCCGACCGCCAGGGCCGCCCGCAGCCGTACCGACGCGCGGCTGTCCTCCAGGCCCCGGAGAGCCCGCGTCACCGTCGTGTCCGTGTCCTGATTCGCCATGGTCATCCGGACCACCTCCTTGACACAGTGAAAACCTTGCCACTGTGTCAAGGTCAAGCTCCGACCTCCGACCTCCGACCTCCGACCTCCAAGCTCCCGGCCCTGGCCAAGGCTCTGGCCAAGGCTCATTCAGGCGGGGTCGGGCTGCTGCTCCAGGACGGGGGCGAGCAGTTGTGCCGCGTCCGGGCCGTACGCGCGGGCCGCCGTGGCCAGCAGGTGCTGCGGGTCGGCGCGGTAGGACTGCGAGCCCACCGCGCCCAGGGCCTCCGCCGCGAGGACACAGCCCAGTTGCGCGGCCGGGCGCAGATCCAGCCCACGGGCGGTGGCCGCCAGGAAGCCGGCCCGGAAGGCGTCGCCGACGCCCGTCGGGTCGGTGACGGGCAGGCCGGGGACCGCCTCGACGGTCAGCGGGTCGTGGCCGTGCCGGTCGATCCGTACTCCCGCCCCGCCGCGCGTGGTGATCCAGGCGTCCACCTTCTCCAGGACCGTCCCGCAGTCCCAGCCGGTGCGTTCGAGGAGCAGGGCGGCTTCGTACTCGTTGGTGAACAGCCAGCGTGCGCCGTCCACCAGTTCCCGTACCTGCGGGCCGTCCAGCCGGGCGAGTTGCTGCGACGGGTCGGCGGCGAAGGGCAGGCCCAGTTCCCGGCACTGGGCGGTGTGGCGGAGCATCGCCGCCGGGTCGTTCGGACAGATCAGGACCAGATCGGCCGGGGCAGTCCCGGGGGCGGTCAGCCGCCGCAGGTCGATGTCCCCGGCCTCCTGCATGGCGCCCGCGTAGAACGCGGCGATCTGGTTGGCGTCCTGGTCCGTGATGCACAGGAACCGGGCCGTCTGCCGCTCCGCGGAGATGTGCACGGGGCCGGTGTCGACACCGTGTTCCTTGAGCCAGATCTCGTACTCCGCGAAGTCGCTGCCCACGGCCCCGACCAGCAGCGGCGAGAGGCCGAGGCTGCCGAGCCCGAAGGCGATGTTGGCCGCGACACCGCCCCGGCGCACCTCCAGGTCGTCGACCAGGAAGGAGAGCGAGAGGTGGGCCAGCTGGTCCGGGATCAGTTGATCCGCGAACCGGCCGGGGAAGACCATGAGGTGGTCGGTGGCGATGGAACCGGTGACAGCGATACGCACGTCAGGATCTCCTCGGAGGGGGGTACGGGCACCCGGCACACGGGCCGGGTCGCGGGCCCGGTCGCGGACCGGCACTCGGGCAGGCAGGCGGGCAGGTCGCGGACCGGCACTCGGCAGGTGGGCCGGTCGCGGACCGGCTGGGTCCGGCGGTTGCTCGGGCCGGCGGGGCGGCCTTCGGTGTCGCTCCGGGCCACCGGCGGCCCTGGGTTCGCCGGTTCGCTCCGGGCCGGCGGGCGGCCTTCGGTTTCGCTCCGGACCGGCAGGCGGCCTTCGGATGCTGGTCAGAGACCTGCTGCGGTCTTCAGCTGCGCGGCGCGGTCGGTCCGCTCCCAGGTGAAGTCGGGCAGCTCGCGGCCGAAGTGGCCGTACGCGGCGGTCTGCGCGTAGATCGGGCGGAGCAGGTCCAGGTCGCGGATGATCGCGGCCGGGCGCAGGTCGAAGACCTCCGCGACGGCCTGGTCGATGCGTTCCGGGGCGACGGTGGCGGTGCCGAAGGTCTCGACGAAGAGACCGACCGGCTCGGCCTTGCCGATCGCGTACGCGACCTGGACCTCGCAGCGCGCGGCGAGACCGGCGGCCACGACGTTCTTGGCGACCCAGCGCATCGCGTACGCGGCGGAGCGGTCGACCTTGGACGGGTCCTTGCCCGAGAAGGCGCCACCGCCGTGGCGGGCCATGCCGCCGTACGTGTCGATGATGATCTTGCGGCCGGTGAGGCCGGCGTCGCCCATCGGGCCGCCGATCTCGAAACGCCCCGTCGGGTTGACGAGGAGGCGGTAGCCCTCCGTCTCCAACTTGACGCCGCTGTCGGCGAGTTCGGCCAGTACGTGCTCCACGACTTCCTCGCGGACGTCCGGGGTCAGCAGGGAGTCGAGGTCGATGTCCGGTGCGTGCTGCGAGGAGACGACGACCGTGTCGAGCCGGGCCGGGCGGCCGTCCCGGTACTCGATGGTGACCTGGGTCTTGCCGTCGGGGCGCAGGTAGGGGATCGTCCCGTTCTTGCGGACCTCGGTCAGGCGGCGCGACAGGCGGTGCGCGAGGTGGATCGGGAGCGGCATCAGCTCCGGGGTCTCGTTGCACGCGTAGCCGAACATCAGGCCCTGGTCGCCCGCGCCCTGCTGGTCGAGCTCGTCCCCTGCGCCACCTGCGGCGGATCCCTTGACCCGCTTCTCGTACGCGGTGTCGACGCCCTGCGCGATGTCCGGGGACTGCGCGCCGATGGACACCGAGACACCGCACGAGGCACCGTCGAAACCCTTGGCCGACGAGTCGTAGCCGATGGACAGGATCGCCTCGCGGACGAGGGCGGGGATGTCGGCGTACGCGGACGTGGTCACCTCGCCGGCGAGGTGCACCTGACCGGTCGTGATCAGGGTCTCCACGGCCACCCGGGAGGCAGGGTCCTGGGCCAGGAGCGCGTCGAGCACGGCGTCGCTGATCCGGTCGGCGATCTTGTCGGGGTGGCCCTCGGTCACGGACTCCGACGTAAACAGATGACGGGACATGGCTCTCCAGAGGAGTGGGGTCGGTGGCACGCGGGGTGCTCAGGGGTACCGCCCGGGGTGCTCAGGGGCTCCGCATCAAGCGCAGGCGCACCCACATCAGTCGCATGCGTCGAGCCGCGAGCTTTCTCATTCGGCACCTCCAGAACCCTGCTCCGCGCGTACTTCCGACTCTCACGGCGACCGGTCGAGGAATGCTGGACCAATGGTCGACGTGACGGCCACGTTCCGTAGAGGGACTGCGGGGGGGCGAACTCCAGGCTGTCAACGCGCGTACAGAGAGGGGCTGTTGCCCCCGGCCGGGGGTAACAGCCCCTCTTCCCATGCTCACTCGCCGGTCAGCCCGTCTTGCGGCGGAACTGCCGCTTGCCGCCGGCCGGGTTGCTGCCGCCCTTCGCGCGCAGCCTGGAGTCCTCGCGCGCCTCCCGGGACGCTCCACCCCGGCCCTTGCGCGCGAGCGCCTCCCGGAACTTCCGCTTGGCGTCGTTGTCGGCGGCACTGTTCTCTGGGGCATCGGTCATGCGAACCTCCTCGACATGAGCAGCAGCGAAGTCAGCGTGTCACAGGACGGAAAGCCTGACGAGGTGGTGGGCGCCCTCTGGCGCACCTCGACAGCGTCACCGAACTCCCGGCCGTGACCGGCTGGTTCAACGCGGGAGAGCACCGAAGCGTGCCCGCCGGTCGTGCGTCACAGCCGCACCGGCTGCGGTGATGCCCGCCACGGCCGCCGCCCTATGGTTGGCTGATGCGCACACATCCCATCGACCGCCCTGCCGATCTCGACATGGTCCGTGAGTCCTACGACCGGGTGGCTGACAACTACGCCCACATGGTGGTGACGACGGGGATCGGCGACATCCGTCGCCATCCGTGGCTCAAGGCATCGATCGACGCCTTCGCCGACTCCGTGGGCGAGCTCGGGCCCGTCCTCGACGTCGGCTGCGGGCCCGGCACGGTGACCGCCTACCTCGCCGAACGCGGACTCGACGTGTCCGGGGTCGATCTCTCGCCCGGCATGATCGAGAACGCGCGCCGTCTGCATCCGCAGTGCCGCTTCGACGTCTCCTCCGCCACCGACCTCGACCTCGAAGAGGCGTCCCTCGGCGGCGTGCTCGGGTGGTGGTCACTGTTCAACTTCCCCCGCGACGTCCTTCCGCAGGTCCTCGCGCTGTTCGCGCGCGCCCTGAAGCCGGGCGGCCACTTCATCACCGCGACCCACGTCGGCGACGAGGACCTGGTGCGCACCGAGGCCTACGGAGACGTGCCCGTTCGCTGGACGACGCACAAGTGGCGGCCGGAACAGCTCGTGGAGCTGATCGAGCAGGCCGGGCTGGTCCCGGTCGCCGAACTCCGGCTCCCCGCGGACGAGCATGCCGGGCCGGGCGTGGTCGTCATGGCCAAGCGCCCCGCCTGAGGGCCGGGCGGGGCCCACACCCCGCGGGGTGGGCGAGGCGTTCTCCGTACACCGCGACACCGCGGACGCGGCGCCCTGCGCCCACCCGCTCCTCGGCCCAGGCCCGTGTGCCGGACCGGCCCCGGCCGTCAACGTCCGCGGATCACCGCAGCTCCTCGGCCGGCTCGGCAGGTTCGTGGGTGATCAGGTCTCCCGGCTGGCACCGCAGGACGTCGCAGATCCTCGACAGGGTGGAGAAGCGGACGGCCTTGGCCCGCCCGTTCTTGAGCACGGACAGGTTGACGACGGTGATGCCCACCTGGGCGGACAGCTCGGTGAGCGTCATGCCGCGCTCGGCGAGGAGCCGGTCGAGGTGGATCCGGATCGTGTGGAGTTCCTCTTCGGGCATCAGACGGTCCCTTCGAGGTCCTCTCGCATGCGTACACCCTCTCGCATGATCTTCCCCATGATCACTGCGGCGAGGCCTGCGAGAACGAGTTCCAGTGGTCCGGAGACCGTCGGCCCGGAGCCCGCGACCGGCGCCATGCTACCTACGAGCCAGGACTGCGACCAGCCGACGACGAGGCCGGCCAGCGGCATGCCCACCACGACGAACCAGCCGAGGAGCGAGAGCCGCTGCGACACCACCTCGGTGAACGATCCGTGTTCCAGGACGGCCTTCAGCAGCCGGGAGAAGAGCAGCAGCGCGAGGGAGGCGAACAGCAGCCAGGGCAGTTGGCCCCCGAGGTCGGCGGCGCGCTGCCCCACGGAGGGGCCGTCCTGGCAGAGGCGCGCGGCGCTGCTGGACGCCTCCACGCCCTTGCCGACCGGCAGGGCGTCCGCCAGTGAGGCATTGGCCCAGAAGCCCGTCTGCACGCAGACCGCCCCGTCGTCGAGCATGTGCCCGGCCCCCGTGCCGATGAAGGCGAACCCGAAGAGCCCCGCCAGCACGAAGGTCACCGAGGCCGGCGTCCTCGTGAGTCGCGTGTCCATCGCATCCTTCCCCATCGATTTTCGATATGCCCCACCCTAGGGGGCCATATCGATATTCGACAATTCCATGGCTCCCGGGAGGCGGCGCGGGGAGGCGTTACGGGCAAGCGTCACGGAGTACGTCGCGTTCGGGCCAGGGCCAGGGTCTGGGCCAGCGGCAGCAGGCTCAGGCCGAACATCAGGACGCCCAGGGGGACATGGAGCGACGGTACGTGCGCGATGCCGAGGGCCACCTGCACCGAGGCGAGCACCAGGAAGCCGGACGCGTACAGGATGGGCCGGGGCGACCCGCCGCCCGGCCGCCACGCCAGGACCGCGGCGAGCACGTACAGCATCGACGCGCCGTACATCACGCGCGATCCGGCGTCGTGCAGCAGCCCGCCGGAGGACGAGGACAGCAGCAGTCCGGCGGTGACCGCCTGGAAGAGGAGGGACAGGGTCTGCAGGGCGATCGCGATCTGCAGGAACGTGGGCCTGCCCGGCACTGCCGCCCGTGCGGTCCGCGTCGCCCGTGCGGTCCGCGTCGTCCGTGTCGCCTGTGTCGCCCGTGTCGTCCGAGTCGCCTGTGTGGCCACGGTGTGGTCCCCCTACTTCTGCCTCGCGGCGGTGGATCAGTAGTGTCTTGATCACCTGACGACGCAGGCCCCCGAAATGTCAGACCGGACGAGTAGAACCAGGGAGCGGTCACGCCCATGAGCACCCCTTCCGAGCCGGGACCCGACCGGGCAGAGCCGGGGCACGACCCGTCCGGGCCGCGTCCGAGCGTGATCGTCGGTGAGCGGCGCCGGCTGACCAATCTCGCGTACCGGCTGCTGGGTTCGCTGTCCGAGGCCGAGGACGCCGTACAGGAGACGTACGCCCGCTGGTACGCGATGTCGCCCCGGCGGCAGGAGGCCGTCGAGTCCCCCGGCGCCTGGCTGACGACGGTGGCCGGGCGCATCTGCCTGGACGTGCTCGGTTCGGCGCGGGTCCGGCGCGAGGCTTATGTCGGTACGTGGATACCCGAGCCGCTGCCCGACCGTACGGAGTGGTTCAGCGGGCGGACCGGGGGCGGGGCCGCTGCGGACGACCCCGCCGACCGGATCACCCTGGACGAGTCGGTGAGCATGGCCTTCCTCGTCGTACTGGAGTCGATGAGGCCGGCCGAACGCGTGGCGTTCGTCCTGCACGACGTCTTCCGCTACCCCTTCTCCGAGATCGCCGAGGTCGTCGGCCGGACGCCCGCGGCCTGCCGGCAGCTGGCGTCCTCGGGCCGTCGGCGCGTGGGCGCCACGCGGACTCCGGCGGCGCCGACGGCCGGACAGACCGGACTGGTACGGCACTTCAAGGAGGCCTGGGAGGCCAAGGACGTACGGGCCCTCGTCGGTCTCCTCGACCCCGACGCCACGCTGACCGCCGACGGCGGCGGCCTGGTCGGCGCCGCCCTGCACCCGGTCGAGGGCAGCGAGCGCATCGCCCAGTACCTGATCCACATCGCCGACAGGGCGCCCGGGCTGACGCTCCTGGAACGGACGGTCAACGGCCGGCCCGGCCTGGTCGCCCAGCACACCGGAATCCCCGTGACCGTGGCCGCGCTCGACATCGCCGACGGCCGCATCAGCCGCATCTGGGCGGTCCGCAACCCGGAGAAGCTCCGTCCTTGGACCGTCGGCGGGCCGTCGGCGGAAAGGGCCGGTCCGGGCTGATGCCGCAGGTCCCGGTGACGCGACCAGCCGCAGCATCGAATTCCTCCACGGGGATCACGTACCCCTCCGGGTCCAGCGTGTGGCGGCCCCTTTCGTTGGCCCCGACGAGGATCGACACCACGTCCGGACGCGCGTCGCCTACGTCCGTCCGCCGGCGGGCTTCGAGGTCGCTCACCTTGTGGCCGACGACCCGGTGTTCAGCCAGGTCACGGGGTGGTCCGGGTGCCGGCCGCCGACACCGGACCGACAGCGCCAAGGGCCGGCCTTGTTCCCACGAATTTCCTGGTACTCGGCGGGCCGGTGATCCAGGACTCCGAGCGGTGGCTCTACCCGTCGGCGTCAGTGCGGGGGAACCCTCAACCGGTCTGCATGGAAAGGGAGTTACCTGGTGCGGAGCCGGCCGGGCGGGCCCCGCACCGGACGCCTCTGCGGCCTGGGCCGCGTGGCAATGCGCGTGCCCGCTTCCTCCGTGCCCGGCATAGTGTGATCAACATGATCGGACGCCTGTTCTCTCTCGTCATCGACTGTCCTGCCCCGTCTGAGCTCGCGAGCTTCTACGAGACCCTGCTGTCACTGCCGCGGGTGGAGGACTCGCCCGAGTACGTGGTGCTCTCGAACACGGCGGGCACGGAGAGCGTGACCTTCCAGCGTGTCGGCGATTTCCGGCGGCCCCGGTGGACCGATCCCGACCGTCCGGCCCAGATGCATGTTGATGTGATGGTCGATGACCTGGACGTGGCAGAGGAGCAGGTACTCGCCCTGGGTGCCACGTTGCTCGAAGGATCGGACAAACCGATCGGCTACCGCGTGTACGCCGACCCCGTGGGGCACCCCTTCTGCCTCCTCACACGCGAAAGCGTGACGCCCGGCACGTAGCAGCGAAGAGCCGTGTGCTGACTGCCCGTCAGGGGTGGTGCCCGTCACTCGACCAGTGTCGCGGCACACCTGAATGACTCCCGGACGGCGAAGCTGTATCGACCCAGCGGCCGGGCGGCGGAGGCCGGTCCGTACGGGCAACCGAGCGGGTGGCATAGTGCGTCTTCAAGATCGAAACCAGCCACGGGGACCGACGCGAGGGGATGCAGAACATGGACGAGGTTGCGGGTGCCGCGGTGCGGGTGCTGAAGGGCGTGGGCCTGCTCGCGTACAACGTCGTCGGCACGGTGGGCGACATGCTCGCCACGCACGTCCCGTGGAAGAAGCAGAGTGGGCGCTCCTCCACCGACAAATAGCTCCGCGGGTGATCCGCGAGGGCCGGGACCGTGGCCGATTCCGGGGTGAACTCGCCTGCCGGGCGCCGCAGTTCGGGTAGATCGACCGCAATGGCCGGGAGCCGGGTCCGGCTCCCGGCCTTTTCCGTGCAGGAGGAGGGCGGGAGGGCCGTCCCGCCGTGCGGGCTCCATGTCTCAGGCGCGGCGGACCCGCCAGAGCCACACTGCCGTGCCGACCATCAGGGCGAGCATCGCCAGGTTGGCCAGGAGGGCCGGGGTGCCGGCCGCCGGGCCGACGCTGGACAGGTTCGAGGTGACGATGACGACACTCGGCAGGACGACGGCGAGCAGTACCCCGGCTGTCTTCTGGACGGCGGTCCAGTGCACCGAGGTGCAGAGAAGCACCGCGCCCGTGATGCGGAACAGAACGCCGAGCAGGGGACCGGGGTTGTCGGGGAAGACCACGATGAAGAGCATCGAGAGGGTCAGCATCAGCAGCGGGACCAGGGGGTGCACCTTGCCGCGCCGGGCGGGTGCGCCGGCATCGCTCCGGGCCGGGGCCCCGGCGGCCCCGTTCCCCGCCTCGGCCAGCGCCGTCGCCGCGATCGTACGGGGGTCCCCCAGCTCCGTCAGTACCTCGCCGATCGCAGCCTCGGGGTGTTCGGCGCGCGTCACCTCGATGTGTTCGGCGAGGTCGGCGAGGAGCTCCTGACGACGGTCGGCGGGGAGCGCGGAGGCCTCGCGCTCGACGGCGGAGAGGTAGGCGCGTACGGGGTCGGTAGAGGTCTTCATGCGAGGTCTCCGGTGGGGGGATGTGGGGGGTGTGGGGCGTGTGGGGGGTGGGGGGTGGTCAGGAAGGCGTCGACGGCGTTGCGGAAACCGGGCCAGACGCGGGTGAACTCGTCGAGCGCGGCCCGGCCGCTGTCGGTGAGCGCGTAGTAGCGGCGGGGCGGTCCGGAGGCGGACTCCTGCCAGGTGGTGGTGACCAGGTCGTCGCGGCGGAGCCGGGAGAGCAGCGGGTAGACCGTGCCCTGGCTGGTGGCCAGGGCACCGGAGTCCTCCAGGGCGTGGAGGAGCTCCACGCCGTAGCGGGGGCGGTCCCGCATCAGGGCGAGTACGCAGTACTCCAGGACACCCTTGCGCAGTTGGGCGGCTGCCCGGGCCTGCTTGGTCGAATCACCTGGTTCCATGCGATGCAAGATACCTGGTGGGGCAAGTGGGAGGGAAGAGGGGGTGGGGAGAGGGGGGTGGATGCCCGCGACCCATCGCTCCGGCGGGGGTGCTCCCTGCCTTCTCGGGTGCGTGTGGTGTCGGCGGGGAGGCCGCTCGGCGACGCCGGCGGAGATCACGCCTTCCTGATCGGCACCAGGACCCGGGGCTCGTATCGGCATCGCGGTATCGGAACAGAGGTCGCCTGCGGTCGACCCGGTCGGTGGACGTCAGTGGCCGGACAGCGCCTCGGGCGGCGCTGCCGGGGTGTCCCGGTCACCGTGGCTGTCCCGGTCGTCCCGGTCGTCGCGGCTGAAGAAGTTGATCAGGTCCTGGGCTGTGGGTGTGCCGTTGCCGCCGATCGCGGATTCGGCGGATTCGGCGGCGGCTGCGGCGCTGCGGGGGAACAGCACCCGCTCGTACGCGGTGAGCGCGGACTCGATGTCGTCGGGGTGCGCGGCGATGGCCTCGCCGAGTTCGGCGCCGTCCAGCATGGCCAGGTTGGCGCCTTCGCCGTCCTGGACCGCCAGGTGGGCGGCGTCACCGAGCAGGGTCACCCCCGGCACCCGGTCCCAGCGGTGCCCGGCCGGCAGTTTGTGGTGGGGGCGCAGGACCGGTGCGGTGTCGCTGTCGGTGATGAGGGCGGTGAGTTCGGGGGCCCAGCCGTCGAACTCCTTCGCGATCCGGGCGGTGGCCGCGGCGGGATCGGTGAAGTCGATCCCGGCGAACCAGTCCTGGGGCCTGGGCAGCGTCACGTACGCGTGCAGGGTCCCGCCGCTCTCCCGGTGGGCGAAGATCCCCTTCCCGTCCGGACCGACCACGAGCAACGATCCGCCGCCGACCGCCTTCGCGGCGGCGGGGTGGCGGCTCCCGCCGTCGTACAGGTAGGTCTCGACGAACGAGTCGCCGGTGTACTCGGGGGTGGCGTCGGACAGCAGCGGCCGGACCCGGGACCACGCACCGTCCGCACCGACGAGCAGGTCCGTGGTGACGGTGGCGCCGTCGGTGAAGGTCACCTCGTGGCGG
Source organism: Streptomyces sp. NPDC054863 (assembly GCF_053610825.1). Lineage (NCBI taxonomy): Bacteria > Bacillati > Actinomycetota > Actinomycetes > Kitasatosporales > Streptomycetaceae > Streptomyces > Streptomyces sp. NPDC054863. Next base: position 24,284 of record NZ_JBSGZD010000055.1, read on the forward strand.
CCCCCGCCGAGGGCGCGAATGCTGCCTGCCTTGTGGCCCCAGCGGACGGTGCCGGCGGGGAGCGAGTCGAGCAGGATCTGCCGCAGCTCGCTGCGCTGTACCTCGGGGCGTACGCCCGTACCGTCGTCGGGCTGGTCGAACAGGACGGTCCCGTCCGGGTCGAGGACCCGTATCGCCTCGCGCCCCTCCAGGATGATGCTGCGGAATTCGTCCATCAACTCTGCTGATTTCAGGGCGAGTTGGCCGTTGTAGTCGTGGATGTCGAGCATCCCGCCCTGGGCGCGCGCCGTCGGCGAGGCCTCCGCCTCGTACACGGTGGACAAGATGCCGTGGAGGTGCAGGACGCGGGCGAGCGTGAGGCCGCCGAGGCCGGCGCCGATGATCGTGACGCCGGTGGTCATTGAGGTCGTCGAAGTCGTCGAGGTCATTGCATTCATGGTGATTCCTTGGTGCCGCACGGCTGCCGGACGGACGCCCGGCAGGTTCTCCGGCAAGGTGTCAGGCCCTGCCGACAGGCAGCCGACAACGGGCCGACGGCCCTCGACAGGCAGCCGACAGCCTGTTCCTGACGGAGCATCATGAGTGGGACGCCGAGGGCGTCGGGCCTGGCCGACCGGCCGGCCTCACCGGCCAGGCCCATCTCGCCCGTACCGCACGGGAGTTCTTCGGGCGCACGCCTGCCTCTCCATGACGCGCGGCAACCGGGCCGGAGCTCAACCGTGGGCGGATCCCTGTTGCGTCGATTCGGGCGACAGATCCGGCATTTCGGCGTATCTGCGCAGTAGGGTGCCGTCCCTGGGGTAGTGAGTGGATCTTCCCTCTTCCTTTCCTGACCGAGGAGCCCTCGTGATGTGTCGTCGTGCCCCGGGCGGGCGTGCTGTGGCGGTGCTCGCCACCGCAGCCTCCGCCGCGTTCACTCTCACCGTGCCGGGCGGGGCCGCCGCCGCCCCACCGCACGCACAGCAGCGACCGGCGACTCAGGCAGCGGGGAACGGCGACGTGCTGAGCTCGGAGCCGGGCGTCTTCCACCTGGACCCGCTCAAGGCGATCAAGGTCGACGCGGGCGTCCACCGCCTCATGTACCGCACCACCGACCGCTCGGGGAAGACCATCGCCGTCACCGCCACCGTGCTGAACCCCAGGTCTTCTCCGTACGGTCAACGCCCGATCGTCGCCTTCGCCCCCGGCACCCAGGGCCTCGCGGACAAGTGCGCCCCTTCCCGCCAGCTGGCCGAGGGCACCGAGTACGAGGCGCTGCCCGTCAAGAAGCTCCTCGACCGGGGCTACGCGGTGGTGGTGACCGACTATCAGGGGCTGGGCACCCCCGGAGTCCACACGTACATGGACCGCGAGGCGCAGGGCCGCGCCGTCCTGGATTCCGTCCGGGCGGCCCAGCGTCTGAACGCCGTGGATCTCCCGGACGCCGGTCCGGTCGGGCTGTACGGCTACTCCCAGGGCGGCGGCGCGGCGGCGTCCGCCGCCGAACTGGCCCCGGCCTACGCACCCGAACTGAAGATCAAGGGCGCCGTCGTGGGCGCCCCGCCCGCGGACATGGACAAGGTGGCCGCCCGCATGGACGGCTCCGCATACGGGGCGTTCTTCAATTACGCCCTCTCCGGCCTCTCCACCGCGTACGGCATCGACATCGCCCCGTACCTGAACGCCCACGGCAAGCGCGTGACGAACGACCTGCGGGACAACGTGTGCACGACGCAGGCCCTCGCCAAGTACCCCCTCTTGAACTCGCGTTTCCTGACCAGGGACGGGCGTCCGCTGACCGAGCGCCTCAAGCACGCTCCGTGGGCCGCGATCGTGGCCGAACAGAAGCTCGGCAAGCGCAAGCCCGCGGTACCCGTCCTGCTCTCCCACAGCGCACTGGACGACGTCGTTCCCCAGCAGGTCGGCAAGAACCTGGCAGCCGACTGGTGCCGTCTGGGGGTGACGGTGAAGTTCGTCGGCAACCACATCCCCGGGCACATCGCCGCGACCGAGGGCGCCAGCGGCGCAGGACTCCCCTGGCTCGTGGACCGCTTCGCCGACAAGGCCGCGGCGGGCAACTGCTGACCCCGTGCTGAGCGAGGCGGGCACGGCCCTCCACCCGTAACCCCGCGGCGGACAGCGGATGCGGCGGACAGCGTCACGTCGACGAGCATGTCCGCCGCGTCCGGTACATGGTCCCCTGGCCGTAGGCAACGGGTGCGGGACGCTGCGGGCAGGGGCGTTCTGTGCGTGTCGTCGTCGCCCACGGCCGAGGGTCGGGCGGGCGGGGTGTGGCGGGGCGTCCGCCGGTCTGACGGTCGGGAGGAACTGGGGTGTGCGTGAGTGAGGGTGCTGGGGAGCGTCGGGATCTGGTGGAGCGTGGGGGTGAGGTGTGGCTGGTGTTGGGGGCCGGTGCGGCGGAACGGCCGATCACCGAGCGCCTCGCGCACGCGCTGACCGGGGAGTTCGGCGACGGGTTCGCGGTGGTGCGCAGCGACGAACTGCTGATGGGGGTGCGGGGTGGCCGGCTGACGCTGCACGACCTGAGCGGGCGCGAGCTGGCCGCGCCCGCGCTCGCGTACGGCCGGGTGTGGACGCCCGTGGCGAGTGCGGACCGGGAGATCACCCTGCTGCGGCATCTTGAGGCGATGGGCACCGTCCTGCTGAACCCGGCCGGTGCGGTGCTGGCGTGCCTGAACAAGTTCTGGCAGTTGCAGCAGCTCGCACTCGCGGGACTGCCGGTGCCCGACACCCGCACCTACGCGGACGCTCCGCTGGGCGGGGCGATCGGTGCGGGGGTGCCGCAGCCGTGTGTGGTGAAGGCGGTACGGGGGCAACGGGGCGAGCAGGTGTTCCTGGCGCCGGATGCCGCGATGCTGCACGGCGTTCAGGGCTGCCTCGGCCAGGAGGTCCCGTATCTGCTGCAGGAGTACGTCGGGGCCTCGCACGGCCGGGACCTGCGGGTGGTGGTCGTCGACGGGCGCGCGGCCGGGGCACAGGTACGCACCGCCGCCGACGGGGAGTTCCGCTCCAACCTGGCGCTCGGCGGGACCGCCACGCCGTGCACGGGCCGCTACCGCGACGGCGAGGACCTCGCGGTGCGGGCCGCCGGCGCCCTGGGTCTCGGCGTCGCGGGCGTCGACCTGCTGTTCACCCCGGACGGCGGCTTCACGGTCTGCGAGGTCAACGCGAACGTCGGCTGGCGCAGGGAGAGGCAGGACATCACCGCCGCGCTCGTGGCCGCCTGCCGGGCCCGTCTCACGGACGCGGGGAGGCCCGGCCGCCCCTGAACTCAGGCGGCGTGAAGGGTTCTTGCGTACGTGGGCGTCTGCGCGGGCCGGATGTTGCGGTGGATTTCGAGTGCCGCGGTGGACCGGTTGAGGGTGATGTAGTGCAGCCCCGGCGCGCCCTCGTCGAGCAGGCGGCGCGCCATCCGGGTGGCGTGGTCCACCCCGATGCGGTGCCCCTCCGCCGGGTTGCCCCTGGCCGCTTCGAGGCGGTCCGCGAGGTCGGCGGGGAAGCGGGCGTCGGAGAGTTCGGCGAACCGGCGGATCTGCTTCGCGTCGGTGGCGGGCATGATCTCCGGGATGACCGGGGTGTCGCAGCCCGCTGTCGCGAGCCGGTCGCGCAGCCGCAGGTAGTCCTCCACGTCGAAGAACATCTGGGTGATGGCGTAGTCGGCGCCGGCCCGGCACTTCGCGACGAAGTGCCGGATGTCGCTCTCCCAGTCGGCCGAGCGCGGATGCCGCTCGGGGAACGCCGCGACGCCTACGCTGAATCCGCCCCACTCCCTTATCAGGCTGACCAGTTCGTGGGCGTGGGTGAGGCCCTGCGGGTGCGGGGTCCAGGGTCCGCGAGGGTCGCCCGGCGGGTCGCCGCGCAGCACGAGTACGTCGGTGACGCCCGCGTCCGCGTACCGGCCGACGATGTGCCGCAGTTCGGCCACCGAGTGCCCGACGGCGGTCAGGTGGGCGACCGGGCGCAGGGTCGTCTCGGTGGCGATGCGGGTGATGGCCTCGACGGTGCTGTCCCGGAAGGATCCGCCCGCGCCGTACGTGACGGAGACGAACGTCGGGGCCAGGGCCTCGACCCGGCGGATCGTCTGCCACAGGGCGCGGTTCCCGGCCTCGGTCTTCGGCGGGAAGAACTCGAAGGAGAAGGTCGGCGCGCCGGTGTCTGCCAGGGCGTCGCGCAGGGTGGTCATGGCGGGGGCCTCCTCGGCCGGTTGACGTACAGCTGACGTGGTGCGCGACGAGGCGCGGACGAGGATCCCTGGAGGATGCGGGTCCGCGGCTCGACCGTGCGCCGTTCCGCTGCCCGGCGGTGTCGTGGCTCGGGGCGCGGCAGCAGGGCGACCGCTTCACGCGCCGCTTCACGTATCGCTTCACGCGCTGATTCACGCGCCGCTTCACGTATCGCTTCACGCGTTGATTGACGTATCGCTTCACGTGCCGCTTCACGCAGGAATGGGGTCCTCGCGCGCTTCAGAGGACCCTGACGGCGCTCTCCGCGTGCTTCTTCGCGAGCGCGAGCGTCGCCGAGCTGTTGCGGCCGAGCGCCTCGCGCACGTACCGGCGGGCCTGCGCCACGTCGGCGTTCTCGCCGAGCACCTGCTTGATGTTCTCGGGGCGCAGCACGACGCTGTGCTGCGAGACGACGGTGACGCCGGTCGCGTCCGGGACGACGGACCACTCGCCGGTGTGCGCCGACATCAGCAGCGGGGTCGCCGTCTGCTTGTAGACGATGCGGCCGGCGTGCGGGAAGCAGACGCGGACGGACTCGGTGGTGTGCGAGGAGCCGTCGGCGGTGACGGTGTCCATCGACATGACCTGCACGCCCGGCTCGTCCTCGGTGAGGTCGAGGCGGGAGACGTGCGGGAGGAGTTCGGGCCAGTCGCCGACCCGGTAGAGGAAGTCGTAGACCAGCTCGGCGGGGCCGTTGACCCGTACCGAGTCCTCGAAGGAGATGACCAGGTCGTCCAGGTCCTGCCAGCGCTCGGCGAGCTGCTTGAGGTTGGCCAGCTCGGCACGGCTGTTGGTGTCGGTGGCGCGCTCCACCCAGGCGACGTCGGCGGCGTTGTCGTCGGCGACCGTGAAGTCGTGGTGCAGGGTGAGCCGGGAGCTCGCCGGGCCCCGGGACTCGACGATCCAGGCGCCGCCCATGTCCTGCACGGGTGCGGCGGCCACCTCCTGCCGGAAGTCCACCCGGTGCCGTGCGACGTCCAGGGTGCGGCGCGAACTCCAGGACTTCACCTGCCCGTTGGCTGTGACCCACATCCGCAGGCGCTCGGTGGTCCCGTCGAACTCCAACTGCTCGACGTGCACGTTCGGCGGGAAGAAGAGCGGCCATCGCACCGCGTCGCCGATCAGCCCGTAGACCACGCCCGCAGGCGCGGCGACGGTCACTTCATGCGTCGTTCGGTGCACTCGATCGGCGGACATGGGCGATCCTCTCTCGCGATCGGGACTGGATCTCGATCCTGTCCTGAACCGCTCGACGCCCGGACGAGTCCGGCCGGAGGACTGCTTGAGTCCGAACGCGGCGTGCCACCCGGCAGGCGCGGCCCAGGAGTTCGGCGATCTCGCGGTCGCGTACGAAGAAGTGGTCGCCCGGCACGGTGCGGCGTACGCAGCCTCCGGTGGTCCAGCGCTGCCAGGCGTCCACCGCGGCGGCGTCGACCGCCGGGTCGCGGCGGCCGTCGACGGCGAGCACGGGCACCGGCAGCGGACCGCCGGTGGCGGGGTCTGTCGCGGCGGCGCGCAGGGCGTCGGCCAGGACGACGTCGTCGCGCAGTACGGGCAGGACGGTGCGGTGCCAGATGCTGCCCCGCTCGGCGAGCAGCCCGGTGGGCGCGGCGCCCAGGTCCCCTACGAAGCTGAGGAGTTCGGTGTCGGAGAGGCCGCAGGTGTCCCGTATCGGACCGGTGTCCGGGGCGGGGCAGGCGCCGACGGCGAGGAACTCGGGAGCCGGGAGCCCGGCCTCCAGGAGGGCGCGGGTGAGGGTGTAGGCGACCAGGCCGCCGAGGCTGTGTCCGTACAGGGCGTACGGGCCGTCGGCTGCCGCGGCGGCGGCCAGCGGGCCGAAGAGGTCGCCGAGCAGCGCGTCCCGGCCGGTCGGTCGCGGTTCACGCCGGCGGGCCTCCCGGCCGGGCAGCAGCACCGGCACGATGTCGGCTCCCCGGCCCGACCGCTCGCGCCAGCGGTCGAAGCTGGAGACCCCGGCGCCGGCGTGCGCGAAGCAGTACAGCCTTACGTCCATGGGCCCGGAGCATCCTCCAGCCGGGTGGAGTACCGCTCGATGCGGCCTCCGGCCTCCGGGCTCCGAGCACGGGCCCGACGCCCGGGCGGGCGTTCCGTACAGACCCGGGCCGCCGTGCGCCCGGCCGCCGTCGGACGGTCGTGCGCCCGGCCGCTCTCCGAGGGCGCACGACCGGACCGCGCGCGGTCAGGCCGCGTACAGGTCGAAGGTGGAGCTGCGGCGCGGTCCCGAGACGACGTCCAGCTGGGGGTCGACGGCGAGCATCGCCTGGTGCAGCCGCTGGAGCTGCGGTGCGGGCTCCACGCCGAGTTCGTCGACGAGGCGGCGGCGCAGCCGGTGGTAGAGGTCCAGGGCGGTGGCCTGCCGGCCGGCCCGGTAGAGCGCCACCATGGCCTGCGAGTGCAGCCCCTCGTGCTGCGGGTGCCGGGCGATCAGGTCGACCAGTTCGGCGATGACCTCCACGTGCCGGCCGAGCCGCAGGTCCGCGTCGATGCGGCGTTCACGGGTCGCCAGACGGCTCTCCTCCAGCCGCATCACCTCTATCTCCAGGATCGGGCCGACCCGTACGTCGACCAGTGCGGGCCCCTGCCACAGGTCAAGGGCCTTGCGGTAGGTGGCCGCCGCCCTCTCGTCCTCGTTCTCGTCGAAGGCCTGCTGCGCCTCGCCGACCAGGCGCTCGTACTCGTGTACGTCGACGGATTCGGCGGGCATCTGCAGCAGGTAGCCGCCGTGGCGGGTGGCCAGCACGTCCTTGGCGGTGCCGGGAGCGCCGGGGCCCATGGCGGTGCCGAGCCTGCGGCGCAGCTGAAGGATGTACGTCTGGAGAGTGGTGAGGGCGCTCTGGGGCAGGTCGGTGCCCCAGATCTCCTCCATGAGCGTGGGCACGGGCATGACCCGGCCGGGGTAGAGCGCGAGCAGAGCAAGGATCTGCCGCGGCTTGCCCGCCGTCGGAACGATCGACATTCCGTTGATGTCGGCACTCAGTGGGCCCAGAACATTAATTTTCATGGCTTCCTCCGTAACGGTCTCCGATGCGTGTCGAAAGTGCTCCACCCAGGTGACCGCAGTCCTTTTTCAACATTCGACGGACGACTGGCAAGGTAACCGCGTTCCGGGCACGGCCTCCTCAATCTCCAGTGGCTTTCAGGCGTTTCTCTACGGTGCAGAGGGACTCGACGCCGCGCCCAGGGCGGCTCAAGTCGCGCTTGCACCAGGGGCGTTGGGGCAACGAACCGTCTATTGTCCGAATTTCCGAGAGCCGTTCGGTTTCTTTCACGGAAACCGGAGCCGGGGCCACCGGCCGGAAATCGGTGAGGCACGAGGAGGAGAAGGCGAGGGAGCGATGCAAGGGATGCAATTCCGCATTCTCGGTCCCCTGGAGATGCAGGACGAGCGGACCGGCCTGCGAATCCTCCCGACGGGTGCCAAGCAGCGCGCCCTGCTGGGTGCCCTCGTGGTGAAGTCGGGGCAGGTCGTGTCCGTGCACCGGCTGATCGACGAACTGTGGGGCGACCGCCCCCCGGCCAACGCGACGAACGCGCTGCAGGCCCATGTGGCCCGGCTGCGCCGGCTGCTGCCCGTGCCCGCACCGGGGTCGGGCGAGCAGCACCACGAGTGGATCGCGACGTCCTCGCTCGGCTACGTACTGCGGCTGGGGCCCGGCACCCGGGACGTCGACCGCTTCAACGAGCTTGCCGCACAAGGCCGTTCGGCCGCCGAGAGCGGAGACCACGAGCACGCCAGGGGGCTGCTGCGCGGCGCGCTGGCCCTGTGGCGGGGGCCCGCGCTGGAGGACGGCGTGCGCGGGGAGATCTGCGCGGCCGAGGCGGCCCAGCTGGAGGAGAGCCGACTCACCGCCCTGGAGACGCTGTACGACATGTGTCTGCGGGCGGCACGGCACGGCGAGATCATCGGCGAGCTGGAGGAACTGACGGCCGATCACCCGATGCGGGAGCGGTTCTACGACCTGCTGATGGTGGCCCTGTACCGGTGCGAACGCCAGGCGGAGGCGCTGAGCGTGTACGACAGGGCGCGCAGACACCTGTCGTACGAACTGGGCGTGGAGCCGGGGCCTGCGCTGCGCAGCCGCATGGAGGCGATCCTCAGGCACGACCCGGAACTCGCGGCGCCGGACGCGGTGGGGCGGGTGGTGCCGGGGCCGCTGCCGGTGGTGCCGGTGCAGGAGGTGCCGGTGCAAGCGGCTTCGGTGCAGGGGGCGTTGGTGGGAGCGGCTTCTGTGCAGGGGGCTTCGGTGGGAGCGGCTTCTGTGCAGGGGGCTTCGGTGCTCCGGATGCCGCCGCTGCCGTCCGGGGCGCGCGGCGCGCCGTGCGAGCCGTCCGCGGTGCTCGGGCTGGGCAGGGAGATCGCCCGGCTGCAGTACCGCATCGAGCAGCTCTCGCGGGAGCAGGAGGAACTGGTGCGCCGGTTCGACCTGTTGGCCGGTCGTGCGCTAGGAGCCGGTGACGACTCCCGCGGCGGGAACCGGGGTACGGGCGGGCAGCGCCACCTCGCGCGGTGAGGCGCGGCTCCAGGGGAAGCCGTCGTGGAGCAGGAGCCGCCGGGGCACGGTGTCCCCGGAGCGGTCCACGGCGAGGGACACCAGGACCTTGGGGCGCGGTCGGAACTCGGCAAAGGTCCAGCGGTCCACGGTGTCGTCGGCGGGCGGTCTGAAGCCCAGAACGCCCTGCTCCTCGTCGAGTTCGAAGGCGAACGAGTCGAAGGGCAGTCCCAGACCGAGGCCGCGGGCCTTGGCGTACGCCTCCTTCAGCGTCCACAGCCGCAGGGTGGCGCGGTCCCGTACGCTGCCCGCTTCGATCGTCGCGAGGTAGGCCCGCTCCTCGGGGGCGAAGGACTCGACGATCGGCCCGAAGCCGCGTGCGGCACTCCGGTCGAGGCACTCGACGTCGACGCCGACCCGGTGGCCGCGGGCGGAGGCGACGACGTTGTAGCCGCGGGAGTGCGAGAGGTTGAAGTCCAGTTCGTGCACGTCGGCGGGGGGTCCTGCGGGGCGGGCCCGGTCGGTGCGGAAGGTCTCGTCCGCGCGCAGACCCCGGAGGTACGGGCGGCCTCGCGAGGTGCGCCGGATCGTCGCCTCGGCCTCGGGGATGCCGGTCTCCAGAGCCAGCACGCGGCGGACGAGGCAGTGGGCGACGAGGTACTGGCGCCGGTCGCGTGCGAAGAGGAACCGGCGGGCGGTCTCGTGCTCGTGCTCGTCCAGCCAGTGCCCCGCGAGCCGGCTGCCGGTCGCCTCGTCGAGCTCGTCGTTGGGGCAGAACCAGAGCTTCACGGTGTCGGGGCCCGGCCCTGCACCACCCGGGGCGCTCTCGGTGAACTCGGGTCCCGGCAGCCCGGTCATGGGTCCCGGCCGCCCGGTCACGGATCCTGACAGCCCGGTCACGGCGCTCATCCGCCCGCCGGAGTTCGCCCGGACCGGGCGGCCCGCACCGGGCCGGCGCCCTGGGCGCACCGGCCGGGAAGCATGAAGATCCGGGTCATGGTGGTCCTGTTCCTCAGGAGTGCTGGGGCAGCAGGGTCAGTGCCTGCTCCACGGTGACCCTGCCGTCGCGCACGGCACCGAGCAGGGCCTCAAGACCGGCGCTGCCCTCCCCCGCACCGGTGGGCGCGGCAGGAGCGGAGGGGAGGAGCGGTGACGCCGGGGGTACGGGCACGGCGGTACGGGTGCAGACGTACGCGGCGAGGGCGGTCAGGTTCGGACGGTCGTAGAGCACGTCGGCCTTCTCGTCCATGCCGTAGGCGTGGTTGAGACACGCGACGAACTCGACGGCGAGAATCGAGTCGAGCCCGAGGCTGCTGAAGGGGGCATCGGCGTCGATGTCCCAGGCGTCGCAGTACAGGATCTCGGCGAGCTGCTCGCGCAGGGTCTCCAGTACGCCGGCACCCGGATCACCGGCGGCGGGGGCCGCCGAGGCGGCCTGCGGGAAGAGCGGAACACTCGGCTCCGCCACCACTCCCCCGGTCACGGCCGCCACATGGCGGGCGAAGGCGCTCGGCGTGGGGTGGTCGTACAGCTCGGTGGCCCTGAGGTCGGTGCCGAACCTGGCGTTCACCAGCGCCACGAACTCCACGCTGAGCATCGAGTCGACGCCGAGCAGCCGGAAGGTCTGATCCGGGTCGAGGCGCTCGGGCTCCGTGCGGAGCACCCCGGCGAGGACTTCGCCGACCTCCTCGGCCACCTGGGCCGCGGACGCGCCGTTCCGCGCCGGGACGAGGTGGGCGGGGTCCTCGCCCGGCGGCCGGAGGGCGATGTTGCGGTCACGAATCATGGCTGACATCTCCTGTGGGGGTGGTCTCCTGCGGGATGCTCCTGCGAGGGCTTCCGTACGTGTACCGGACGCGTACCGGATCCGGACGCGTACCGGATCCGAATGGGTACGGACCTGGAGTGGGTACGGACCCGCGCGCCGACCCGGACGCGGACGCGGTGACGCCCCTCCCCCGGCATCCTGACCGGTGGTGCTGACGCAGCGCTGATCGGCACCTGACGCGCAGGGCTGCCGACGGGATCCACCGGACTGCGGCGCGGCACCGGCTAGCGGGCGGCGGGCGGCGGCCTGTGACGGGGGGCGGCGGACGACTCGGCCGCCTCCGCCTCCGTCGCCGATTCCACCCCCGTAGCCAATTCCACGCCCGTTTCCGCTCCCGCTCCCGTTTCCGCTCCCGCTCCCGTCGACACCCGCCCCGCCAGCCCCAGCAGCAGACCGGCCAGCAGCCCGCCCACGAACACCGCCGCGGCACCGATCAGCTGACTGGCACTCACCGCGTTCCCGAAGGCCTGGTGGACCGCGCGCAGACGCTCCGGGTCCGCACCGGCTTCCGCGAGGGCCTCGGCCAGCGATCCCGAGGCATCCGCCCCGGGCGGCAGCAGCGCCGCGAAACGCGAGCCCAGGACCGCGCCGAGGACCGCCACCCCCAGCCCGCCACCGAACTCCGTGAGCGTTCCCTGCACCCCGGCACCGACCCCTGCCTTTGCGGTCGGGATCGACGACATGATGGCAACGGTCATCGCGGGCAGGGCCAGCGAAATACCGGAGCCCATGACCACGAGCCCCACGAGTATTCCCCCGTAACCGGCGCCGGGGCCCGTCCCGAGCACCGCCACCACGACGAGGCCGATCGACAGCAGGGTCATCCCGAGCGCGATCGCATACGCCTCCCCCACCCTGGCCAGCAGTTTGGCGCCAGCACCCAGGAAGTTGAGGCAGACGATCGTCAGGGCCAGCGGAGCAGTGCGCAGACCGGCCTGCAAAGCCTCGTAGCCGAGCACCAGTTGGAGGTGCTGGGTCAGCAGGAACATCGATCCGGCCATGCCGAGTGCCACCAGCATTGCACCCGCAACCGCTCCGTTGAAGCGGCGGTTGCGGAAGAAGGCCATGTCCAGCATCGGGTGGTCGACCTGCAGCTCCCAGCGCGCGAAGGCGCCGAGGGCCAGCACGCCGACCGCGGCCGGCCACAGCACCTGCGCGGACAGCCACCCGTGCTCGGGGCCGGAGATGATCGCGTACACCACGCCCACCATGCCGATCATGGAGAGCACCGCACCGAGGTAGTCGGGCCGCTTGCCCTGCGGGGACCTGGTCTCCGGCACGAGCCGGGAGACGGCCACCAGCCCCAGCAGCGCGACAGGGAGGTTGATCAGGAAGATCGCTCCCCACCAGTAGTACTCAAGGATCACTCCGCCGATCAGCGGACCGGCCGCGATGCCCAGCGAACTGACCGCACCCCACAGGCCGATGGCCTTCGGCCGCTCCTCGTCGTCGAAGACCTGCATGACCACGGCGAGGGTGGTGGTCGCGAGCAGCGCTCCCCCGACGCCCATCCCCGCACGGGCCGCGACGAGCTGGCCGGAGCTCTGCGCGAAGGCCGCCGCCGCGGAACCGAGGCCGAACAGGAACAGCCCGGTCAGGAGCATCAGCCTGCGGCCGTAGCGGTCGGCGAAGCTGCCCGCGGTGAGCAGCAGCCCTGACTGCACCAGGGCATAGGCGTTGACCATCCACTGGATGTCCGCGGTGGACGCGCCCAGGTCTGCGGTGAGTACCGGGATCGCGATGTTGAGGATGGTGTTGTCGAGCAGGACGACGAGCTGGGCCAGGCAGATCACCGCCAGGATCGCCCAGCGCCTGGGATCGCGCTCCACCAAGGCCGTCGGCTGTGTGAACAAGGAATTCCTCCTGCAATCCCGCCCTACTGGGGCGGGTTGCCGTGCTTGCGGGACGGCAGGTCCGCGTGCTTGTTGCGCAGCATCGCGAGTGAGGCGATGAGGACCGAGCGGGTTTCGGC
>NZ_JBSGZD010000056.1:0-36551 GCF_053610825.1 Streptomyces sp. NPDC054863
CTCTTGCACACCTGTTGTATCTAAGCTGTGCGCATGCCTGCCGCACCCCCTGCCGCCGAACGTGTCTACGACCACATCAAGAGGGGCGTCCTCGACCGCAGCTACGAGGGGGGAACGCTCCTCACCGAGGGCCATCTCGCCGAAGCCGTGGGGGTCTCGCGCACCCCCGTCCGCGAAGCGCTCCTGCGTCTTGAGGTCGAGGGACTGATCAAGCTCTACCCGAAGAAGGGCGCCCTGGTCCTCGCCGTCTCCGCGCAGGAGATCGCCGACGTGGTCGAAACCCGGCTGCTGGTCGAGGAGTTCGCCGTACGCAAGGCCGTACCTGCGTCGCCCCGCCTGATCGCCCGACTCGAAGAGCTCCTGGCCGAGCAGCAGCGCCGCGCGCTCGCCGGGGACCTCGCCGAGGTCGCCGTCACCGACCGCTGCTTCCACGCCGAGATCGTCCGCGACGCGGGCAACCAGATCCTGTCCCGCCTCTACGACCAGATGCGCGACCGGCAATTGCGGATGGGCGTGGCCGTGATGGAGGCGCACCCGGACCGCGTCGCGCTCAACATCGCCGAGCACGCCGAGATCCTGGATGCCATCAGGGCGGGGGACGCGGACGCCGCGGCGGCCTGTGTGCGCCGCCACGTCAGCCGGGTCAAGGTGCTGGTCAGGGGTGACGACCGATGAGCAGGTCCCCGGCGATGCCGCGGCTGCACGGTGATCCGCCCGGCGGTCGCAGGGCGGTCGCCGTCTGGTCCATCGGCGTCGCCGTCTACTTCGTCGCCGTCACCTTCCGCACCAGCCTGGGCGTCGCGGGCCTGGACGCCGCCGACCGTTTCCAGGTCAACGCCTCCGCCCTCTCGACCTTCTCGATCCTCCAGCTGCTCGTGTACGCGGGCATGCAGATACCCGTCGGCCTGATGGTCGACCGGCTCGGCACCAAGAAGGTCCTGGCGCTCGGCGCCGTCCTGTTCACCGTCGGCCAGGTGGGCTTCGCGCTGTCTCCGACGTACGGCACGGCGCTCGTCTCCCGCGCACTGCTCGGCTGCGGCGACGCGATGACGTTCATCAGTGTGCTGCGGCTGGGCACCCGCTGGTTCCCGGCCCGGCGCGGGCCGATGATCGCGCAGGTCGCAGCCCTGTTCGGGATGGCGGGCAACCTCGTCTCGACGCTGGTCATCGCCCGGTCGCTGCACGGCTACGGCTGGACGGCGACCTTCCTGGGCAGTGCGGCGGCGGGCGCGGTGGTCCTCGTGCTCACTCTCGTACTGCTGAAGGACCACCCCGAGGGGTACGAACCGCCCGCGGCTCCGCGCGGTGGCCCCACCTTCGTGCGCCGGCAGATCACGGCGGCATGGCGGGAGCCCGGGACGCGGCTCGGGATGTGGGTGCACTTCACGACGCAGTTCCCGGCGATGGTGTTCCTGCTGCTGTGGGGGATGCCGTTCCTGGTGGAGGCGCAGGGGATGTCGCGGGCGGCGGCCGGTGAGCTTCTGACGCTGGTGGTGCTGTCCAACATGGCGATCGGGCTCGTGTACGGGCAGGTCATCGCGCGCCACCACGCCGCGCGCGTACCGCTCGCGCTCGGCACGGTCGCGGCGACCGCCGTGCTGTGGGGCGCCACGATCGCCTACCCGGCGCCGCACGTGCCGATGTGGCTGCTGGTCACGCTGTGCGTGGTGCTCGGGGCCTGCGGTCCCGCCTCGATGATCGGCTTCGACTTCGCGCGGCCCGCGAACCCGCCGGAGCGGCAGGGCACGGCCTCCGGCATCGTGAACATGGGAGGCTTCGTCGCCTCCATGACCACCCTGTTCGCGGTGGGCGTGCTGCTGGACGCCACGGGCGACAACTACCGCATCGCGTTCGCCTCGGTGTTCGTGCTGGAGGCGGTGGGTCTGACCCAGATCCTGCGGTTGCGCCACCGGACGGCACGGCGCGAGCGGGAGCACCTGGTGGCGAGCAGGGTGGAGGCCGTGCACGTGCCCGCGTAGGGGCTTCTACTGCGTGAACCCGATTACCGGCGAGCGTGTTTCACGTGAAACATCGCTACGGCGCTGCTGGATACGGCGCTGCTGGCGACCGCGCAGTTCGCTACCGTGCTGTTCGCTACGGCGTGACGGCGAAGTTCCGCAGGATCGCGTCGGCCAGGTCCTCGTCGCCCTCGATCTTGATGAGGTCGGCCACCGCCGCGTACCGCACCCGGCCGCAGGCCAGCCGGTAGAAGGTCTCCCAGTCGAGCGCGATCGTGACGAGCGGGCCGAGCGAGGGGGTGCCGTCCACGCTGCCCCGGCCGCGGTCGTCGACGCGGACCGTGCGCAGGAACTCGACGGGGCCGTGGACGTCGAAGACGACCGCCGAGTTCGTGGGCGCGCCCGCGTCCTTGGCGACGACCTTGGGCAGGTTGCGCAGCAGGAAGTCGCGGGTGATGTACGCGCCGGGGGAGTCCAGGTTGCCGGGCTGCTGGAAGGTGGTGCGGAGGTCCTGCTCGTGCACCCACACGTCGAACGCCCGCATCCACAGGGCCATTTCGAGGGTCATCTCGCGCCCGGCGAGCGCGGAGCGCACCACGGTGTCGGGCGACCGGGTCTCGTTCCGCAGCTGGCGGTTGCGGCGGATGATCGTGTACTCCAGCTCCGAGGTCATCTCCGGCGCCGTGTGGTGGCGTCGTACGTCGACCTGCACCTCCATGTAGCGGGCCAGGTCGGAGGTGATGTGGAAGAGGTCGCTCGGCAGCGAGTGGATCGGCCGGGGGTCGCCGAGCATCTCGCACTCGGCACCGATGACATGGGAGACCATGTCGCGCACCGACCAGCCGGGGCACGGCGTACGGCGGTTCCACTCGCCCTCGACGAGCGGCTTCACCAGCTCGGATATCGCCTCGATGGAGTGCGACCAGGCGTCGGCGTAGGTCTGCAGGCTGGGATGGTGGACGGTCACGGGACCCCTCGGGCGGTTCAGTGGCGGCGGCGCGGGCGGTGCGGCTGGGTTGCCGTGCGTGCGTGCGGGCAGGTGCGTTCCGGGTGACGGACTTGGACGCTAAGTTACGCTGCCCGAAGGCACCCCGGCAGTGCTTTCGTGTGACGATCGTAGGCCCGTGTTGACGGCTCGAATGCCAGGACGGTGGTAGTGTGCGCGCCTCTCTGCTCCAGATCGATGTAAATGACGAGGAATCGGTCAATTCCCGCCGGGAGCGGGTGGCTTCGCTGGTGCGGGAGCAGCGGGGCAGCGACCTCGTGGTGCTTCCCGAGCTCTGGCCGACCGGCGCGTGGGGGTACGAGGGTTTCGCCGACGAGGCGGAGCCGCTGGAGGGCCCGACGTACGAGGTGATGGCGAAGGCGGCGCGGGACGCAGGGGTCTGGCTGCATGCCGGATCGTTCGTCGAGCGGGACCCGGAAGGCCCCCTCTTCAACACCTCCCTCGTCTTCTCCCCCGACGGTGAACTCGCCGCCGCGTACCGGAAGATCCACCGCTTCGGCTTCGACGAGGGCGAGGCGGTGCTGATGGGCGCGGGCGGCGAACTGGTCACCGTCCGCACGCCGGACCTGCACCTGGGCCTGGCCACCTGCTACGACCTGCGCTTCCCGGAGCTCTTCCGCGGGCTGGTCGACGGAGGCGCGGACGCCTTCGTCGTCCCTGCGGGATGGCCGGCCAGGCGGCGCGGGCACTGGACGCTGCTGGCCCGCGCGCGAGCCGTCGAGAACCAGGCGTACGTACTGGCCTGCGGCACCGCGGGCACGCACGCCGGTGTCGAGCAGGCCGGGTTCAGCATCGTCGTCGACCCGTGGGGCGAGGTGCTGGCCGAGGCGGGGGCGGGCGAGGAGGTCCTGGTGGTGGACCTGGACCCGGCGCGTCCCGCGATCACCCGGGACCAGTTCCCGGCACTCAAGGACCGGCTGCTGGGACTGGCGGAACCGCGCAGGCCCTAGGGCGGGCGCGGCCTCGGGGCGGACGCGGGTGGGGACGTACAGGTACGGGTGAGGGCCCGTACAGGTACGGGTGAGGGCCCGTACAGGTACGGGTCAGGGACCGAGCAGGTGCGGGTGGGGCCGGGCAGGTACGGGCGGGGCCGGGCAGGTGCGGCGGCCGGGGCCCTGGCACGTCCCCCCAGGTGCTCCCGTCGTCCCCTCCCACGGTCAGTCCCCGTCCCGCTCCTTCTCCGCCATGCGGATCACGCAGACCGCGACCGCGATGAGCAGGGCCGCGTCCGTGTCCTCGCGTACGACATTGACGGCGTACGTCTCGCGCACCCGGAACCACTTGCGCGAGATGTGCGCCAGGAGTTCGCCGTCGTACTCGATGGCGAACTCCCGGTCCAGCACACGCCCGCTGACGTCCAGTTCGGTGCCTTCGTTGAGCGTGACGCGGTAGTGGTTGCGGATCAGTGACAGCCGCTTCTTCCGTACGGTCGCGAGGGTCTCGCCGTCCCGCTCCAGGGTCATGGCGTCCCGCCAGCTGAGCATCTTCTCCTTGAGCGTGATCAGCACCCGCCCGCCGGGGTCCTTGATCTCCAGGGTGTCCCGGAGCCGGAGCGCCTTGCCGTCGACGAGGAAGGCGTGCTGCCCCTTCTCGTCCTCGATCCAGTAGTCGTCGCCGATGGAGAAGAGCTTGTCGCGTACGAGGAATTTCATGACATGACGACTACCCGCCCCCACGGCCGCGTCACGCGCGCGGCGGTACGACCTTGATGTTGAAGCCGAAGTTTCCGGTGCTGGTGGCGATGGCGATGAACAGCAGCGCGTAGTGCTCCTGGCCGCGCGCGGTCCGTATCCCGCCGAGGTCCAGCCGGTACGGCTCCGGCCAGCCGAGGTCGCCGAGCAACTGCCCGACGGTCTTCTTGGCGCTCGCGTCCTCGCCGGACAGGAACACGGTGCTCGGACCGTCGAGACCTGCCGGGTTCGCCATCGCCGTCGAGTCCATCGTGCAGAGCGTCTTCACGACGTACGTGCGCGGGAACGCCTCCTGGATCAGCTCGCCGAGGCTGGTGTCGGGGTGCGTGAGAGTCCAGTCCTCGTTGAACCCGATCGCGATGTCGAGCAGCACCTTGCCCGCGAGGGTGTCCGCGCCGATGCGGTGGAGGAGGGGGACCGACTCGGACCCCGGGGTCGCGTTGACGACCACTTCGCCGTGCGCGACGGCTTGTGCGTGGGTGACGACGCCGAGACCGAGGTCCTTCCTCCGGCCGGGCTCGCGCGAACCCAGCACCACGTCATGTCCCTTGTCGGCGAGCCCCGTTGCCACGGCCCGTGCCACATTTCCCGTTCCGAGAATTCCGATTCGCATACGGGAAACGTAGGCGCGCCGACCTGCGGCACGGATCGGCCGCACGGCCCGGGCCGCTGGTCCTTTGGCCGTAGTCCGCCCGGCCCTGCGGGCGGGTTCTAGGTGGCCGGGTGGTGGCGTGTGTACGTCAGCCCCGGGCGGCCGTCGAAGTCCGCCCGGCCCGTCGGGACGAAGCCGGTACGGGAGAGGACCGCGCGGGAGGCCTCGTTGTCGAGGGTGGTTTCGGCGCGGAGGGTGTGGATGCCGTACCGGGTGGCCGCGAGGGTGCAGAGGGCGCGGACGGTGGTGGTGGCGAGGCCTCGGCCGGTGGCCTTTTCGGCGAGGCGGTAGCCGAGTTCGGCGGTGCCGTCGGATATGTCGATGAGGTTGAAGCGGCCGAGGATCTCTTGGTCCTCGGAGCCGGTGGAGCTCTCGGAGCCTTCGGAGCTCTCGGAACCCTTGGAGCTTTCGGAACCCTTGGAGCTTTCGGAACCCTTGGAGACCAGTACGTGGAAGGCGATCGTGCCGGTGGCCTGTTCGGCGAGCAGGGCTTCGTGCCGGGCCGCGAACCCGGTGAAGTACTCCTCGCCCCGGTCGGGGACCGACGCGGCGAAGAACTCCCGGTTCTCGCGCTCGAAGGTGAGGAGGGCGGGGGCGTGGTCGGCGCGCAGGCGCTGGAGCTCGGGCATGGGGTGAGGGTAAGGCGAGGGCCGGGCGGGGGCGGGGCCGCACCGGCACCAGGTCGACACGGTCGACACGGGCCGCCCGGACTGACAGCCCGTGCAGCCCGTGCTGTTGGGGTACGAGGGTGACGAGGGGCGTGCGTGGTGCGGGGTGTCAGGGAGCGGTGCGGAAGGCGGTCAGGCCGGGTTCCAGTTCCAGGGCGGTCCAGGGGGTGAGGCCCGCCTTTTCCAGGACGCGGGAGGAGGCGGGGTTGTCGAGCGACACCTTCGCGTAGACGGTGTGGACGCCGGGAGCGGTGAGCGCATGGGCGACCAGGGCGCGGGCCGCCTCGCTGGCGTAACCCCGGCGTCGGCGCGAGGGGGCGACGCCGTATCCGAACTCGACCTTTCCGTCCTTCTGCGGCCAGAACAGGCCGATGGCGCCGACCACTTGACCCGTTTCGCGTTCGATCATCTGGCGGTGGCCGTACTCGCCGTACCAGGCGGGGTTCTCTGCGAAGAGACCCGACAGGGCTTTGTCGCCCTCGCCAGGGAAGTCCTCGGCCCAGTGCGGGAGGTGTTTCCCGGTGATCACCGCATCGATCTCCTCGGGGAGCCAGGCGCGGAGGAGAAGACGGTCGGTGGTCAGGTCGGGGATGGCGTGGGACAAGGGAGGGCTCCTGGTGACAAGGATGCGAGGGAGGGCCACGGGGCGGATACGGGATCCCGGCGCCGGACCGCCCGAACGATCGCAGAGGGTGGGATCGGGGGCAAGGGGTTTTGGCCCCGGGCCCCGGGGAGGGTGAGGAGGCGGGGACTTCGGCTGGTGCGCCTGGGGCGCAGGTGAGCGGTGGGCTCAGCGGGCTCGGCGGGATCGCCTTCGGGCCCAGGCGGACGGGGCCTCGGCCCTCCCGTCCTCGGGGTCCGGGTGGATGGTGGGCCCAGCCATCTCGCTGTCAGAGCCAGGTGGGTGGGCCCGGCCGGCTGGCCTGCGGGGCATGGGCGGGTGGTGGCCTCGGCCGGTTGGCCTTCGGGCCCAGGCAGACCGTGGCTTCGGCCGGTTCGCCTGAGGGGTCGGGCAGGTGGGTGGGCTCGGGTATCTCGTCTGCCAGGAGTAGGCGGCCGGGGGGAGGTGGCAGGTCAGCTGGGTGCGGGTGGCAGCCCGGCGGGTGCGGGTGGCAGCCCGGCGGGTGGGGCGGGCAGTCCGCTGGGTGTGGGCGGTTGGCCCGGTGAGTGGGGCCCGGTGGGGTGGCGCCATGGTGGTGTCATCGTGGTGTGGGGATGGGGCATTTCATTGGCGGTGCGGTGCCAGGGTGTGCCGGATTGAGGGAGAAGTAGCAGGTCGGAGGGGTGTGTGCCAAGTGGGCGAGGGTTTGGCTCGCAATGGCGCAACGGATGTGCCATCATGGCGCCATGGACCTCACGCCCTACGTCGACAACCTCCGGCACGAGCTGGCCGTCGCCGCGGACGCCGGCGGCGACGACGCCCGCGCCCTCGCCGAGCGGCTCACCGCTCCCCTGGAGTCCGCCGCCCGCCTGACCCTTCTCAACGCACTGTCCGCAGCCATGGGCGAAGTCACGCGGGAGCTGGCGCCGGGCTCGGTCGACGTGCGGCTGCGTGGACTCGACCCGGAGTTCGTGGTGACGGCGCCGCCCGCCTCCGAGCCGTTCCAGGAGCTGAGGGAGCCGGTCGCGCCCGCGGCGCCCCTGCCGCCCGCCGACGCCGACGACGGCGCCACCGCGCGGATCAACTTCCGTCTCCCGGCCCACCTCAAGGCCCACGCCGAGAACGCCGCGAGCCGCGAGGGCCTGTCGGTCAACGCGTGGCTGGTCCGCGCCGTGTCGGCCGCGGTCGACGGCGATCTCCGGCCGCGTACGACACAGAAGACCCAGACCGTCGGACAGAGCATCACGGGCTGGGTGCGCTAGCCGCGTCCCGCCCGTACCCCTTCCACCCGAACTTCACCCGAACCACGCCCCACCTGCGGGGACGTACCAACGACTCAAGAGGACGGGACAGCCATGCCTTCTTTCGACACTCCCGAACCGATCTCGGTCATGGCGCACGTGGGGGCCGGCTCCATCCGGTTCACCGCGAGCGACCGGCTCGACACCGTCGTCGAGGTTCAGCCCGGCGGCCCGAAGAAGGAGAAGAAGAACGTGCGGGCCGCCGAGCAGACCGAGGTCTCGTACTCGGGCGGCACCCTGACCATCAGGACGAAGGAGCGTTACCTGATCGGGCCCACCGGAGCCGTCGACGTGACGGTCGAACTGCCCGTCGGCTCGCGCGTCGAGGTGACAGGCTCCTGGGTCCAGTTGGTCGGCGAGGGCCGGCTCGGCGAGGTCCGGGTGAAGACCTCGGCCGGTGACGTGCGCCTGGACTCCACGGGACCGCTGACGTTGAACGCCTCCCACGGCTCGATCGGCGTGGACCGCGTCGAGGGCGCGGCCGAGATCACCACCAGCTCCGGCAGCGTGCGCGCAGGTTTCCTCGACGGCCCCGCCGTCCTGAAGAACTCGCACGGCAGCACGCACGTCGGCGCCGCGATCGGCGACCTGCGGGTGAGCGGCGCCCACGGCGACATCGACATCGCGCGCGCCGAGGGCTCGGTCACCGCGACCACCGCCCACGGCACCCTGCGCATCGGCGAAGTCGTCCGCGGCGCGGTCCAGTTGGAGACCGGTTACGGCGCCATCGAGGTCGGTGTCCGCGAGGGCACGGCCGCCTGGCTCGACGTCAGCTCCGACAAGGGGCAGGCGCGCAACACCCTCACCGCGTCCGACGCCCCGGGGGAGTCCGAGGAAACCGTCAAGATCCGCGCCCGCACCCGCTGGGGCAACATCGACGTCCGCCGCGCCCGGTCCTGAGCAAGCGTGGTCCTGAGCAAGCCTGGTCCTGAGCGAACCCGGGCCTGAGCGAGCCTGGGCCGCGCCGGGCCTGAGTGATCCGATGCCTGAGCGAACCCGGCTCTGAGGGAGCTGCGGCCTGAGCCGCGCCCGGCCTGAGCCGCGCCCGGCCTGAGCCGCGCCCGGCCTGAGCCGCGCCCGGCCTGAGCCGCGCCCGGCCTGAGCCGCGCCGACGCCGCAAGCGCGCCTTCAGCACCGCCCGAGCAACGCATCAACCCACCAGCGCATACCCACCAGCGCATACCCACCAGCGCATACCCACCAACACATCAACCCACCAGCGCACCAACGCCTCCCCCCACCACCCCACCACCCCACTTCCTCAACCTTCGATCGGGAGGGTTCCATGCCTACCTCTGTCATGTCCACGACCAGTCAAGGTGACGGCCGCGCCACGCAGACCGCCATCTCCGCCGTCGGCCTGCGCAAGTCCTACGGCGACAAGACCGTCCTCGACGGCATCGACCTGCGCATCCCGGCCGGTTCCGTGTTCGCACTCCTCGGCCCGAACGGTGCGGGCAAGACCACCGCCGTCAAGATCCTCTCCACCCTGATCTCCGCCGACGGCGGGCAGGCCCGGGTCGCGGGCCACGACCTCACCGCCGACCCCCAGGCCGTACGGGCCGCGATCGGTGTCACCGGGCAGTTCTCCGCGGTCGACGGCCTGATCACCGGCGAGGAGAACATGCGCCTCGTGGCGGACCTGCACCACCTCTCCCGCCGCGAGGGCCGCCGCGTCACCGCCGAGCTGCTGGAGCGCTTCGACCTCACCGAGGCCGCCAAGAAGCCCGCCTCCACCTACTCCGGCGGAATGAAGCGCCGCCTCGACATCGCGATGACCCTGGTCGGCAACCCGCGGATCATCTTCCTCGACGAGCCGACGACCGGCCTCGACCCGCGCTCCCGGCACAACATGTGGGGCATCGTCCGGGAGCTGGTCTCCGGCGGCGTCACCGTCTTCCTCACCACCCAGTACCTGGAGGAGGCCGACGAACTCGCCGACCACATCGCGGTGTTGAGCGACGGGAAGATCGCCGCCGAGGGCAGCGCGGAAGAGCTGAAGCGGCTCGTCCCCGGCGGGCACGTGCGGCTGCGGTTCACCGACCCGGCCGCGTACCGGTCCGCCGCGGTCGCCCTGCGGGAGGCCACCCAGGACGACGAGGCGCTGTCCTTGCAGATCCCCAGCGACGGCAGCCAGCGCGAGCTGCGCTCCCTCCTCGACTGGCTGGACTCGGCCGACATCGAGGCGGACGAGCTGACCGTGCACACCCCCGACCTCGACGACGTGTTCTTCGCCCTGACCAGCGGCGCCGGCGTTCCCAATCAGCCCAACCAGCCCAACCGGCCCAACCGGCCCAACCGGCCCAGCCAGCCCCGCCAGCCCAAGGAGACTGTCCGATGAGTGCCCTCTCCCTCGCCGCGCGCGACTCGTCCACGATGCTGCGCCGCAACCTCCTGCACGTCCGGCGCTATCCGTCCCTCACCCTGAACCTGCTGCTCTCACCGGTCATGATGCTGCTGCTCTTCGTCTACATCTTCGGCGACGTGATGAGTGCGGGCATCGGCGGCAGCGACCGCTCCGACTACATCGCCTACATCGTCCCGGGCATCCTGATGATGACCATCGGCTCCACCGTGATCGGGGCCGCGGTCTCCGTCTCCACCGACATGGCCGAGGGTCTCGTCGCCCGTTTCCGTACGATGGCGATCCACCGCAGTTCCGTGATCATCGGGCACGTGGCCGGCAGCGTCCTGCAAGTGCTCGCCAGCCTGCTCGTGGTCGGCGCCGTCGCCGTGGCCATCGGCTTCCGGTCCGTGGACGCCACGCCCCTGGAGTGGCTGGCGGCGTTCGGACTGCTCTCCCTCTTCGCCCTGGCGCTCACCTGGATCGCGGTCGGAATGGGCATGGCCAGCCCCAACGCGGAGGCGGCCAGCAACATGGCGATGCCGCTGATCCTCCTCCCGCTCATTTCGAGCGCCTTCATCCCGGCCGGGACGATGCCGGGCTGGTTCCGGCCGATCGCCGAGTACCAGCCGTTCACACCCGCCATCGAGACCCTGCGCGGGCTGCTGCTCGGCACCGAGATCGGCAACAACTGGTGGATCGCGATCGCCTGGTGCGTCGGCCTGTCCGCGCTCGGCTACCGCTGGACGACGTCCCTGTTCGACCGCGACCCGAAGTGACCGGGCAGGACCGCCCCGCCGCCGTCCGTGTCCACCAGCGGTGTTACGGCCGGCCCGGCTCCCCGCCGTCCGTCATCGCCGCCGTGGCCCGTGCGTGCCGGTCCTCGTACGCGGCCTTGTCCCCGGTGATCCGCAGGAGTACGCCCAGCGCCCGGCAGGCACCCGCGTGGAACCCCTCGCGCTCGGCAGTGTCCGCCGCGAGGCCGAGCAGTTCGAGGCCCTCGGCGACCCGGCCGAGCTGGGTCAGCGACTCGCCCTGCGCGGTCCGCAGCAGTACCCGGCGGATCACCCCGACGTCCGCCGGGCCGAGCGCGAGACCGTCCAGGGAGTGCCGCAGGGCGGCCTCCGGTTCGCCCGCGCGCAGGCAGTGGTCGGCCAGCGCCTGGAGGGCGAGCATCTCCGTCTGCCGGTCGCCCTCCTGCCGGGCGAGAGCCGCCGCCCGTACGCAGTTCTCCTGCGCCTGTGCGAGCGAACCGCGCCTGACCTGGGCGACGGACAGGTTGACCCGGCCGATCGCCTCGTCCACGAGATCGCCCGCCCGCGCGGCCAGTACCGGCGCCAACTCCAGGTGCGGGTAGGCCTCTTCGGTCCGCTCCTCCTCGACCAGCACCCACCCGAGCAGCGCCCGCACCCGGGACTCGGCCTCCGGGTCGTCGAGCGCGACGGCGGCCGTCAGGGCCACCTCCAGCATCGGCGCCCACCCGTCCCGCACCCGCCACAGGATGTACGGCCACTGGAGGATCCCGAGCCGCCACACGCGGTCGGCGAGCCCGGCTTCCGGTCCGGCGGCCTCCGCCGCCGCCATCGCCGCCGTCATCGCCCCCGCGAGCGCCTCGCGCTCCGCCTCGTACCACTCGATGACCTCGTCGCGGGACGCGAACTCCCGTATCTGCGACGGATGTTGTACGTCCTCGGGGAGCGAGCAGCACGGGCGGCTGCCCTGCTCGGCGACCGCGTTGGCGGCGAGTTCGGTCAGTACGTAGTGGTCGAGCAGGCGCATCAGGGCGCCGGGGTCGTCGGCGGTGGACCGGGCGAACAGGCGGACCAGGTCGTGCAGCGCGTACCTGCCCTGCCCGGGGAGGCCGGACTCCTGCGCCAGGTGCGCGGCGGCCAGCCGATCGAGCGCGGCGGCGGCCTCCGCGACCGGCACCCCGGCGAGCGCGGCGGCGGCGTACCGGTCGACGGTCGGCCCCGTGTGGGCGCCGAGGCCCCGGAACACCTGCTGGGCGCACTCGTCCAACTGCTGGAGACTCAGCCGGAGTTCGGCCTCCACGCCCCGGTCCTCGATCTGGAGGAGGGTGAGCCTGCGCTGCTCGTCGGCGAGTTCGGCGGCGTGGCGTTCCAGGGTGCGGTCGGGGTAGGCGGTGAGCCGGGCGGCCGTGATGCGCAGGGCGAGCGGCAGTCCTTCGCAGAGCGTGGCGAGCCGGTGTGCGGCCGTCGGCTCGGCGGCCACCCGTTGCTCGCCGAGCACCCTGGCGAGCAGGGCGACGGAGTCGTCGGGGCCGAGCGAGTCGAGCGGCACAGGCCGGGCCAGGTCGTCCGCGATCAGCCCGCCGAGGCGGTTCCTGCTGGTCACGACGGTGACGCAGTCGTCACCCGCGGGCAGCAGCGGACGCACCTGCTCCGAACTGCGGGCGTTGTCGAGTACGACGAGCAGCCGACGGCCCGTGGTGAGACGGCGGTACAGCGCTGCGGCGGTGGCCGGAGTCTCGGGCAGGGCGTGCCCCGGAACGCCGAGCGCGAGGAGGAACTCCCGTACGACATCGGCGGGTTCGGGATCGGCGAGCAGGTCGAAGCCGTGCAGGTCGGCGAAGAGCCGCCCGTCGGGGAAGCTCTCGCGCTGCCGGTACGCCCAGTGCAGGGCGAGAGCCGTCTTGCCGACCCCGGCGGGCCCGGTGACGACCGCGATCGGCGCCTCCCCGCCGACCGTGACGGCGTCGACCGCAGCGAGATCCGCCCCCCGCCCGAGGAAGCCACGGGGGCGCCGGGCGAGCAACTCGGGGACTGTGTACGGGATGTGGGGGGCGCGGTCCCGGTGGGGGGTGGGTATGCCGGGGGAAGCGGGGCCGACGTCGGTGGTGAGGCGGGCGGTGGGTCCGTACTCGGCCCCGGCCCCGGGCTCTGCGGCGAGGGCCGTGGCCGTGCCGTCCGGGGCGGTCCGTACCGAATCGTCGGGCGCACCGGGAGGGGCGGGCGCACCGGAAGCAGCGGTTGGACCGGTGGCCGGTCCGGTGGCCGGACCAGCGGGCGAACCGGCGCGCGCACCGGAAACGGCGGACGAGCCGGTGTGCGCACCGGAAGCAGCGGCCGGGCCGGTGGGTGAACCTGCGCGCGCACCGGAAACGGCGGACGGGTCGGCGGGCGAACCGGTCGGCGCACCGGAGGACAGCGACTCGACCCTGGGGTCGGTCCCGGCCCCGGGGTTGGTCCCGGCCCCGGGGTTGGTCCCGGCCCTGGGGTTGGTCCCGGCTCCGGGTGTGGCCCCGCTTCCGGGTGTGGCCCCGGTCGCGACGTCGCTCCAGATCCTGGACCCCGCCTCGCTCGCCTGCCCGGTCCCGGCCCATGCCGTCCCAGTCCCTGCGGCCCCGGCAGCTCCCGCCTCGGCCGCCTGTGCGGCCTCGCCCCAAGTGCCTCTGGCATCCCAGGCGTCCCTGGCGTCCCAGGTGCCCTCGGTGGCCTCGGTCTGCGCGGTCCCGGCGGGGGTCCTGGCCCCCGCCGCGTCCGTCCCGGTCGCCGTCTCCGGTGCCCGCTGCCCGGACGGGTTCCCGCCGGGCACGTGCCGGCTCCGCGCATCCTGGTCGGGTGTGTCCTGGTCGGGTACGTCCCGGTGCTGCACGCCCTGGCCCGGCACCCGTGCCTCCGGTCCCCGGGGCGCCGTCGCAGTGGGGTGCCCCTGACCTGTCCGGGGCGCGGGCCGCCCCAAGGCAGTTCCGCCGGGCGAGGTGTCGCCCACCGCCGCCGTGCCGCCGCCCGTCGGTTCCTCGGAGCCCTCGCCCTGGAGGATCGCCCCGTACGCGTCCTGCAGCGCCCGCCCCGGGTCGACCCCCAGCTCTTCCGCGAGCAGCCGCCGGGTGCGGTGGTACCAGTCGAGGGCGTCGGACTGCCTGCCCGCCCGGTACAGCGCCAGCATCAGTGCCGAGGCGAGGGACTCGCGCATCGGGTGGGCGACCGCCTCGGCGCGCAGGACGGCCGCCGCACGGCCGTGCTCGCCCAGGGCTCCGTACGCGTCGGCCAGGTTCTCGACGGTGACCAGGCGGGTCTCCTCCAGCGCGTGCGCCGCCGCGAGCAGCTGCTCGGAGGACACCGTTCCGGTGAGGGCGGGGCCGCGCCACAGGGCGAGTGCCTCACGCAGCATCAACACCGCGTCGGCGGGCTGGCGCTGACGCTTCGCCAGCTGCACCAGCTCGTCGAAACGGTACGCGTCCAGCAGCGATTCCGACATCTGGAGGACGTACGCCCGTCCTCGGGTGGCCAGTTCCACTCCGTAGGCCGCCGCCTCGCCGTCGTTCAGCAGCGCCCGCAGCCGCGATACGTGGCCCTGGACGACGGTCCGTGCGTGGGCGGGCGGTGTCTCGTCCCAGATGGTGTCGATGAGCTGGTCGACGGGGACGGCGGTGTTGGGCCGCAGCAGCAGCGCGGCCAGTACGCTGCGCCGCTTGGCCGGGCCCAGTGGCAGCTCTCCGGTCTCGGTGGTGACGGACACCGCTCCGAGCAGCCGGAACTCCACTGACGCCTCCCGCTAACACCTACGAACCCTGTGGTGGACAAGAGGGACAGACTACCGGGGGAGGTTCCGCAGGCCGGGGGCGACAGGGAGGCGCGATCACCGATGTGACGCGTCACTCGTGGCGCCGCTCGCGGCGCGGCGTCTCCCCCCCCGCCGTGTCACTCGTAGTGCCGGTAGCGCTCCTCGACCACGCCGCCGCCCGCGGGCGGGGCGCCGACGCCGCGACGCCGTTTCAGGATGCTGGTGAAGACCACGATTCCGATGACGCCGACGAGCATCATGATCACCCCGACCAGGTCGAGGTTGACGCTCTTCATCTCCCAGTCCGTCGCGAAGGTCAGGATGGCCCCCACCGCGACGAGGACGATGCAGCCGCCCAGTCCCATGTCAGTTCGCCTCCGAAATGCGCTTGCTCATGACCGATCCGGGTCCGGAATCAACCGGGCCTCGCTGTACGAGGGCGGGTACCCGGGCCCGGAACGGCCATGCGCGAAGGCGGAGTTCAGCCTTCCAGCGGCGGATCCGGCGGGCCGGTCAGCCTTCCAGGAACGCCGTCAGCGCGTTGGCCAGCAGGTACGGGTCGTTGGCCCCGCACAGCTCGCGCGCACTGTGCATGGAGAGGATCGCGACGCCGATGTCGACCGTCCGGATGCCGTGCCGGGCGGCGGTGATCGGGCCGATCGTCGTCCCGCAGGGCATCGCGTTGTTCGACACGAAGCTCTGCCACGGCACCCCCGCCTTCTCGCAGGCCGCCGCGAACACCGCACGGCCGGCGCCGTCGGTGGCGTACCGCTGGTTCACGTTGACCTTGAGGATGGGGCCGCCGTTGGCGCGCGGGTGGTGCGTCGGGTCGTGCCGCTCCGTGTAGTTGGGGTGCACGGCGTGCCCGGTGTCGGAGGACAGGCAGATCGATCCCGCGACGGCGCGCGCCTTGTCCTCGGGCGAACCGCCGCGGGCGAAGACCGAGCGCTCCACCACATTCCCCAGGAGGGGGCCGTCGGCGCCCGTGTCGGACTGCGAGCCGCTCTCCTCGTGGTCGAAGGCGGCGAGCACCGGGATGTACGACAGCTTCTCGCTGCCGCTCGCGACGGCGGCCAGCGCGGCGACGCCCGCGTGCACGGAGATCAGGTTGTCCATCCGGGGCCCGGCCAGCAGCTCCTGGTCGCGGCCCAGGTAGGCGGGGGGCTCGACGGCATGCGGCATCAGGTCCCAGCCGGCGACGTCCTCGGGGTCCACGCCCGCTTCCTGTGCGACGTACGTGATGAGGTCGCCCTCGTGCACCTCGCCCAGGCCCCAGATGGGCTGCATGTGGCGCTGCTTGTCGAGCTTCATGCCCTCGTTGACCTGGCGGTCGAGGTGGACGGCGAGCTGCGGGACGCGCAGCAGCGGCCGGTCGATGTTGACCAGCCGGTGCGATCCGTCGCGCAGGGTCAGCCGGCCGGCCAGCCCGAGGTCCCGGTCGAGCCAGGTGTTCAGCAGGGTCCCGCCGTAGACCTCGACGGCGACCTGGCGCCAGCCCTCGTTGCCGGTGTCCGGCAGCGGCTTCACGCGCAGGTTCGGGGAGTCGGTGTGCGCGCCGACGATGCGGAACGGGGTGTGCGCCTGCGCGCCCTCCGGGACGTACCACGCGACGATCGCCCCGCCGCGCAGCACGAACTTGCCGCCTTGTGAGCCGTCCCAGGCGTCGGTCTCGGCCACCTGCCGGAAGCCCACCTTCTCCAGCCGCTCGGCCGCTGCGGCGACGGCGTGGTACGGCGACGGGCCGGCCGCCAGGAAGGACATCAGGTCGTCGGTGTGTCCGCGGTCGAAGCGGGCTGCTGTGCTCATGTGTTCAGCGTAACCAGGGTCACTGACACCCTGGTCACGGCCGCGTACCGGCCCCGTACCGGACTAAAGCCCCGGCGGTCGTTCGAAGCGGCGCCGCAGTGGCATCCGGCGGTCCCCGCGCGCCACCCTGGGCAGCATCTGGGGCGTGCCCGCCGCGCGCTGCGACTGACGGCGGCGCCCCGCGCAGAACATGCACTCCTCGCCCGGCGGCGCGTCCGGGTCGACGGGGGCGCCCGGGTGCTGTGCGCAGCCGGAGGAATTGCGCGGCCTGGACAGCTCACGGGCCAGGACGAACGCCCGGTGCAGCGCCTCGGCGAGCGCGCCGAACTCCTCCGGCCGCGAGGAGGCGGAGAGGTTGAACGACCGCTCGTTGACCAGCGCGAACTGTGCGGTCAGCGTGGTCAGGGTGGTGCGCTGCCCCGAGTGCTCGGGCAGCCGGGGGGTCTCCTCGGCCGGGGTGGGCGCCCCGCGCTCGGTGAGACGGCGGCGGTGGTTGCAGATCAGGCAGCGGCCCCAGCCGTCGGGCACGGTCGGGTCGACGGCGCCGTCCGGGTGCTCCTTGCACCCGGTGACGTTGCGTGCGGGGGCGAGCTCGGACGCGGTGCGGTACGCGCTGTACAGCGAGTCGGCGATGGGTTCGTACTCGGCGGGGTGGGCGCCGTCGTACAACTCCTTCACCAGGTCGTTCGCCGAGCCGAGTCTGCTGCGCAGCTCCTTGAGCGCGTGCGGGAGCCCGGCCGGGACCGAGTACCCGGTGCCCTTGCCCTGCTGTTCCTGTCCTGCCATGTCTCCAAGCCTCGCACGCACCACTGACAACGGGCCGCAGCCCTCCCCGGAGGGAAGGCCCGGCCCGTGCCAGTGGGGGGTCGCAGTGGCCCTGTGGGGACCTGGGAGGGGTGCTTAGAAAGCGGCCTCGTCCAGCTCCATCAGCGAGTTGTCGACCGACTCGGCCTTCGCCCGCTCGACGCCCACGCCCGGCAGTACGTTCGCGGCGAAGAACTTCGCGGCGGCGATCTTGCCGGTGTAGAAGGCGGTGTCCTTGGCCGAGGCCGTCGCCAGCTTCTCGGCGGCGACGGCGGCACCGCGCAGCAGCAGGTAGCCGACGACCACGTCACCGGACGCCATCAGCAGACGGGTCGTGTTGAGCCCCACCTTGTAGATGGACTTGACGTCCTTCTCGGTGCCCGCGAGGTCCGTCAGCATGGCGCCGACGATGGCCTCCAGGTCCACGGCCGCCTTGGCGAGCTGCTCGCGGGCGCCCGCCAGCTCCTCGCCGCCGGTACCGGCCGCGAGGAACTTCTTGATCTCCTCGGCGAGCTGGTTCAGCGCGGCGCCCTGGTTGCGGACGATCTTCCGGAAGAAGAAGTCCTGGCCCTGGATCGCGGTCGTGCCCTCGTAGAGGGTGTCGATCTTGGCGTCGCGGATGTACTGCTCGATCGGGTACTCCTGGAGGTACCCGGAGCCGCCGAAGGTCTGGAGCGACTGCGCCAGCTGCTCGTACGACTTCTCGGAGCCGTAGCCCTTGACGATCGGGAGCAGCAGGTCGTTCAGCGCGATCTCGGCCTTGGCGTCCTCACCGGCCGCTTCCTTGACCGCGATCTCGTCCTGCACGCACGCCGTGTGCAGCACCAGCGCGCGCATGCCCTCGGAGTACGCCTTCTGCTCCATGAGCGCGCGGCGGACGTCCGGGTGGTGCGTGATGGTGACCTTGGGCGCGGCCTTGTCCATGAAGTTGGCGAGGTCGGTGCCCTGGACGCGCTCCTTGGCGTACTCAAGAGCGTTGAGGTAACCCGTCGACAGCGTCGCGATGGCCTTCGTGCCGACCATCATCCGGGCGAACTCGATGATCATGAACATCTGGCGGATGCCGTCGTGCTTGTCGCCGATCAGCCAGCCCTTGGCGGGGTGCTGGTCGCCGAAGGTCATCTCGCACGTGTTGGAGGCCTTGAGGCCCATCTTGTGCTCGACGTTCGTGGCGTAGGCGCCGTTGCGCTCGCCGAGCTCGCCGGTCTCCCAGTCGAAGTTGTACTTCGGTACGAGGAAGAGCGAGAGCCCCTTGGTGCCCGGACCCGCACCCTCCGGACGTGCCAGCACGTAATGCAGGATGTTCTCCGACATGTCGTGCTCGCCGGACGTGATGAAGCGCTTCACGCCCTCGATGTGCCAGGAGCCGTCCTCCTGCTGGATCGCCTTGGTGCGACCGGCGCCGACGTCCGAACCGGCGTCCGGCTCGGTCAGCACCATCGTCGAGCCCCACTGCTTCTCGACGGCGATCTTGGCGACCTTCTTCTGCGCCTCGTTGCCCTCCTCGTGCAGGATGCCGGCGAAGGCCGGGCCCGAGGAGTACATCCAGACCGCCGGGTTCGCGCCGAGCAGCAGCTCCGCGTAGGCCCAGATCAGGGAGCGCGGGGAGGTCGTGCCGCCGATCTCCTCCGGCAGGCCCAGACGCCAGTACTCGGAGTCCATGAAGGCCTGGTAGCTCTTCTTGAAGGACGCCGGGACGGGCGCGGTGTTCGTCGCCGGGTCGAAGACCGGCGGGTTGCGGTCGGCGTCCTCGAAGGACTCGGCCAGCTCGTTCTCTGCGAGACGGCGCAGCTCGTCGAGGATGCTCTTGGCGGTCTCGACGTCCATCTCCGCGAACGGGCCGGTGCCGTACAGCTTGTCGCGACCGAGCACCTCGAAGAGGTTGAACTCGATGTCCCGGAGATTCGACTTGTAGTGCCCCATGGCGACGGCTCCGTATAACTCGGGGAGGCAGGATCCTCGTACAAATACCAGCAAGTAGCTACGATGATGCTACCCGCGGGTAATAAGCCGCAACCCCTGCGGTGCCATCTGTGGTGAGGCTCTGGTCACCATGGCCGCTCAGGCCTGCACGGGAGTGATCCAGGTGCCGTCGTGGGAGCGCACAGGTGCCGCGCCCGGAGCGTAGGCGTCCAGAATGCGTACGGCGTACGCCTCGGTCATCAACTCGGCCACCTCTTCCCGGGTGAGCCAGGCGACGGCCTTCGCCTCCTCGGTCCGGTGAGGGGCGCCCTCACCGGCACGGCAGCGGAAGACCAGGGAGACGATGCCTCGGCTGAGGTTCTTGTACACGCCGGACAGTCGCTCGACGGTGACGTCGAGCCCGGTCTCCTCGCGGATCTCCCGCCGGACGCCCTCCTCGGGCGATTCATGGAGTTCGAGTACTCCGCCCGGTGGCTCCCACGCGCCGTTGTCCGTCCGTTGAATGGCAAGAGCGCGGCCGTCGTCCCCCACGAAGGCGCACGAGCCTGAGTGGATGTTGCTGTCCACGCCGTTGGCGTGCGTGCACCAAAGCAGCGGTGCCGACACACGACAGAGTGTCGGCTGGGCGCAGACCCGTACTGCCTGTCACGTGTGCGACGGACAGAAATCTCGGCCCGCTGAGGCCGGGGAGGTTCGCCCACTACTCTTTCCCGCATGTATGGCTACGAGCAGAATCCGGGCGCACAGCAGGGTTACGCCCCGCCGGGGGGAGCCCAGCAGGGTTACGCCCCGTCGCAGCCGCCGCCCCAGCAGCAGGCGTACGCGGAGCAGCCGCTGTACCCCGAGCCGTCGCCGCCGTCGCTGGCCGACGGGGTGCGGGCCTTCACCACCGGGACGCTGTCCGCGGAGGACTTCCAGCAGATCTTCGCCTCGTCGAAGGTCTACTGCCCGCGGGGGGAAGGTCCCGGATTCCTGGCGCTGCACAACACGCAGCACCCGGTGATCCCGATGTTCACCACGCTCAAGGAGCTGCGCAGGTACGCGGGCAAGGAGTCCAAGTACTTCGTGATCACCGGCGCCGAGGTCATCGACCTCCTGCCGACCGGCTACGGCTTCGTGCTCGACATGGAGGGCGAGCACCGGATGGTGTTCGACGCGAAGGCCGTGGAGCAGATGGTCGACTTCGCGATGCGCCGCATGTACGGCTGAGCCAGTACGGCTGAGCCGGGCCGGGGAATAGACCTCTTCTTGCGGGATGTTCAGCCTTCAACTAAGTT
Organism: Streptomyces sp. NPDC054863; assembly: GCF_053610825.1. NCBI lineage: Bacteria > Bacillati > Actinomycetota > Actinomycetes > Kitasatosporales > Streptomycetaceae > Streptomyces > Streptomyces sp. NPDC054863. The sequence continues at coordinate 20,559 of NZ_JBSGZD010000056.1, forward strand.
GAATATTGAACATCCCGCCTGGAGGTGGCTCAAGATGCCCGCAGTGACCGTCGAAAACCCGCTGACCCTGCCGAGAGTGTCCGCCCCCGTGGACGCCGTGGCCCGACCCGTGCTCGCCGTCACCACGGCGCCGAGCGGCTTCGAGGGGGAGGGATTCCCGGTGCGCCGCGCGTTCGCGGGCATCAACTACCAGTACCTCGACCCGTTCATCATGATGGACCAGATGGGTGAGGTGGAGTACGCGGCCGGAGAGCCCAAGGGCACGCCCTGGCACCCGCACCGCGGCTTCGAGACCGTGACGTACCTGATCGACGGTTCCTTCATCCACCAGGACAGCAACGGTGGCGGCGGCACCATCGAGAACGGCGACACCCAGTGGATGACGGCCGGCTCCGGCCTGCTCCACATCGAGGCCCCGCCGGAGTCCCTCGTCCAGTCCGGCGGCCTCTTCCACGGCCTCCAGCTGTGGGTCAACCTCCCCGCGGCCGACAAGATGATGAACCCCCGCTACCAGGACATCCGCGGCGGCCAGGTCCAGCTCCTGGCCTCCCCCGACGGGGGCGCGCTGCTCCGCGTCATCGCGGGCGAGCTCGACGGGCACGAGGGTCCCGGCATCACCCACACCCCCATCACGATGATCCACGCGACGATCCGCCCGGGCGCCGAGGTCACACTCCCCTGGCGCTCCGACTTCAACGGCCTGGCGTACGTCCTCGCCGGACGGGGCTCGGTGGGTACGGACCGCCGCCCGGTCCGCATGGGCCAGACGGCGGTCTTCGGTGACGGAGGCGCGCTGACGGTCCGCGCGGACGAGTCGCAGGACGGGCACACGCCCGACCTGGAGGTCGTGCTGCTGGGCGGGCGCCCGATCCGGGAACCGATGGCGCACTACGGCCCGTTCGTCATGAACAGCCAGGACGAGCTGAAGCAGGCGTTCGAGGACTTTCAGGCGGGGCGGCTGGGGAAGGTGCCGGCGGTGCACGGGATGTAGCGCGCGGCCTGCCGGGTGGGCACGAAGCGGTGAGGCTTCGTGCCCACGGGTGTGTCCGGGGTGTGGCCGTGGGTGTATCCGCGGGTTCGTCGTGGCTGGTCGCGCAGTTCCCCGCGCCCCTGCATGCCTGGTCCTCAGGTGCCCGTACGGGCAGGGGGCTGACGCTTCGTCACTCGCTCGGACGCCGTCAAGGGGCACGCGGGCAGTCTCCGTGCTCTCGTGGCCCCATGTCTCCGACGCCACCCAGGTCGCCCCTCCTCCCCACCCCCGCCCGGCGTCTGGCCGCCTGGTGTGTGGTGGCGCTGCTCGTGGCCGGGGTCGTCGCCGTGGCGGTCTGGTTGTGCATCACGTTCAAGACCGCCGTGACGCCCGTCCTGCTCGCGCTGCTCGGGACGGCGCTGCTCGGGCCGCTCCACCGGCGCCTCATCAAGATGAAGGTGAACAAGTCCCTGGCCGCCGGGCTGACCTGCGCGGCCGTCGTCGCCGTCGTCGGCGGGGCGTCCTGGATCGTCGTCAGCGCCCTCATCGACAGCGGCGAGCAGATCGTGGCGTCGGTGCAGCGTGCCGCCACCGACCTCGTCGAGCGCTTCGGCGGCGAGGGCACGACGCTCGGCGACCTCGGCGACAAGGCCCAGGACCTGCTCTCCAAGTTCGGCGGGACCGCCGCGTCCGGGGTGCTCGCGGGGCTCGGCATCGTCGGCGAGATCGTCGCGACCGCGGTCCTCGCGATGCTGCTGGTCTTCTTCTTCCTGCGCGACTCCGACCGCGCCGTCACCGCCCTGCGCGCCTTCGCGCCCCGTGACGCAGGAGACATGGCCGAGGCGATGGCCCGCCGCGCCTTCGAAGCGGTGGAGGGGTTCATGCGCGGGACGACGTTCATCGCGCTCATCGACGCCCTCTGCATCACCGTCGGCCTGCTGGTCCTGCGCGTCCCGGGAGCGGTCGGCCTCGGGGCGCTGGTGTTCGTCGGCGCGTACATCCCCTACCTCGGCGCGTTCCTCTCCGGCGCCGTCGCCATCCTCGTCGCGCTCGCCGACCGGGGTGTGGTCATCGCCCTGTGGGCACTGGGCGTGGTCCTCGCCGTGCAGGTCCTGGAGGGGCACATCCTCCAGCCGATGATCCAGAGCCGTACGGTCCAGATGCACCCGGCGGTGGTGATGCTGGCCATCACCGCGGGGGCGTCGGTCGCCGGGATCATCGGCATGCTGCTCGCGGTGCCGCTGACGGCCGCCGCGTTCGGCGTCTTCTCCGAGATCCGGAAGAACTTCACGGCGGAGAAGGACTTCACGTCGGAGAAGGACTACACGTCCTCGTACGACACCGGCGGCGCGTCCTCGTAGAGCTCGAACCAGATGGACTTGCCCTCGCCGCGCGGGTCCACGCCCCACTTGTGCGCGAGCATCTCCATCAGCAGCAGCCCGCGCCCCGAGGACGCCATCTCGCCGGGGCGCCGCTTGTGCGGCAGCTCGTCGCTGGCGTCGGTGACCTCGACCCTCAGCCGCCGGGTGCCGACGGTCCCGGTCGCGCGGGCGGTCAGCAGCGCGTCGCCGTCGGTGTGGACGAGCACGTTGGTCACCATCTCGGAGACCATCAGCACCGCCGAGTCGACCTGGTCCTCGTCCGCCCAGTCGTGCAGCAGCTCGCGCAACTGGCGCCGGGTGCCCGCGATGCGCTCGGGCTCGGCCTGCGCGACGGTCAGCGCGGTGGACCGTACCGACGACGCGTCGGCCGTCGCGCGCACTCCGTCCCGGCTCAGCAGCAGCAGGGCGATGTCGTCCTCCCTGCGGTCGGACAGCGGCCCCGTGGTGTGGTGCGACGGGGGGCCGTGCACGGCCTGCACGAGGTCGTCGGCGAGCGTCTCCAGGTCGAGTTCCCGGTGGTTCTCCATGATCGTACGGAGCCTGGCCCAGCCGGAGTCCAGGTCGTGGCCGCCGGTCTCGATCAGCCCGTCCGTGCAGATCATGAGCGTCTCGCCGGGTTCGAGGGCGAGCCGCGTCGTCGGGTAGTCGGTGTCCGCGTCGATGCCCAGCGGCAGCCCGCCCGCCGTCGTCCGTACGAGAACCGTCCCGTCCTGCATCCGCACGGCGGGCTCCGGGTGGCCGGCCCGCGCCAGCTCCACCGTCCCGTCCACCGGGTCGACCTCCAGGTACAGGCAGGTCGCGAAGCGCGGGCTGGAGTGGTCGTCGGGGGCGTACGTGTCGGTGATGCCGTGCAGGAAGCGGGACGCGCGCGACAGGACCGCGTCGGGCCTGTGCCCCTCCGACGCGTACGCACGCAGGGCGATCCGCAGTTGGCCCATCAGCCCGGCCGCCCGCACGTCGTGCCCCTGTACATCGCCGATGACCAGCGCCACCCGCCCGGACGGCAGCGGAATCATGTCGTACCAGTCACCGCCGACCTGGAGCCCGCCGCCGGTCGGCACGTACCGCGCGGCCACCTTCATGCCGGGGATGGCGGGACCCAGCGTCGGCATCATCGACCGCTGAAGACCGTCCGACAGGGCCCGCTCGGACTCCTCCACCCCGGCCCGCGCGAGCGCCTGCGCCAGCATCCGGGCCACCGTCGTCAGCACCGACCGCTCGTCGGGGGTGAACGCGACGGGGTGCGCGAAGCCCGCCATCCACGCGCCCATCGTCCGCCCCGCCACGATCAGCGGCAGATACGCCCACGACCTGCGCCCGAACGGCTCCGCCATCGGCCAGGTCGCGGGGAACCGTCTGCGGTACTCCTCCGGCGTCGGCAGATAGATGGCCCGCCCGGTCCTGACGACCTCGGCCGCCGGATAGTCCGTGTCCAGCGGCATGTCCCGGAACGGGTCCTCGTCGCCCGGGCTGTGCCCGTGGTGCCCGATCGTCGTCAGCCGGTCCCCGGCCACCCCGAACACCGCGAGGCCCTCCGGCGAGAACCCGGGCATCGACAGCGAGGCCGCCACCCGCAGCACCTCCGCCGTGGACCGCGCCTCCGCCAGCGCCCGCCCCGCGTCCAGCAGGAACGCCTCGCGGGAGCGCCGCCAGTCGCCGGTCACGGGGGTGCGGGCGGCGGTGCCCGGCGGGGGCTCGGCGACTTCCTGGATGGTGCCGATGAGCTGGTAGTCGCCGCTCTCCGTGGTGAAGGGCTTCGACCGGCTCCGTACCGTACGGAGAACCTGGCGCCCGCCCTCCGACATCACCCGCAGCCGGGCCTCGGCGACGGTGCCCTCGGCGACGGCGAGGGCGACGATGCCGTCTATCTCGTTCCAGTCGACGGGGTGGAAGCGGGCCCGTGCGGCGGACTCGGTGAGCGTGACTTCCTCGGCGGGCAGGCCGACAAGGCGGGCCGCCTCGGCGTCGAAGGTAACGGTCCCGGAGGCGTTGTCCCACCGCCACAGGCCCGTGTCGATCGCAGCCAGCACGTCCTCGGTGCGCATGGGCACATCCTTCCAGGTCGCGCGGGGACCGGCCGCTCGGGGCGAAGACGCCGATGTTTCACGTGAAACACCGTCGTGCTCCAGGACCCGGCCGGGGGTCCGGGGGTTGCCCCCGGGAAGGCACAGCACGTGAAACATCGGGCCCGAAAAATGGGGTGCGCACGCCCGGTAACCTTGGTGGAAGTTGATTCCCGCCTGTCTCGCGAAGAATCTCGCGAAGAATTGGATGAACGATGCAGCATCGGTACAGGTCCCACACGTGCGGCGAGCTCCGCGCCACCGACGTCGGCGCCGACGTCCGGCTGAGCGGCTGGCTGCACAATCGCCGAGACCTGGGCGGCATCCTCTTCATCGACCTGCGCGACCACTACGGTCTGGTCCAGCTCGTCGCCCGCCCCGGCACCCCCGCCAACGAGGCCCTCGCGAAGCTGACCAAGGAGACCGTCGTCCGCATCGACGGCAAGGTCTCCGCCCGTGGCGCGGACAACGTCAACCCCGAGCTGCCGACCGGCGAGGTCGAGATCGAGGTGAGTGAGGTCGAGGTGCTGGGCGCCGCGAACCCGCTCCCCTTCACGATCAACGCCGACGACGGCGTCAACGAGGAGCGGCGCCTGGAGTACCGCTTCCTCGACCTGCGCCGCGAGCGCATGCACCGCAACATCATGCTGCGCTCGTCCGTCATCGCCTCCATCCGCTCGAAGATGGTCGCGCTGGGCTTCAACGAGATGGCGACCCCGATCCTCACGGCGACCTCCCCCGAGGGCGCCCGCGACTTCGTCGTCCCGTCCCGTCTGAACCCGGGCAAGTTCTACGCCCTGCCGCAGGCCCCGCAGCAGTTCAAGCAGTTGCTGATGATCTCGGGCTTCGACCGCTACTTCCAGATCGCGCCGTGCTTCCGCGACGAGGACGCCCGCGCGGACCGCTCGCCGGGCGAGTTCTACCAGCTCGACGTCGAGATGAGCTTCGTCGAGCAGGAGGACGTCTTCCAGCCCATCGAGAAGCTGATGACGGAGATCTTCACCGAGTTCGGCAACGGCCGCGAGGTCACCTCGCCCTTCCCGCGCATCCCGTTCCGCGAGTCGATGCTGAAGTACGGCAACGACAAGCCGGACCTGCGCGCCAAGCTGGAGCTCGTCGACGTCACGGACGTCTTCGCCGAGTCCGGCTTCAAGGCGTTCGCCGGCAAGCACGTCCGCGCGCTGCCCGTCCCGGACACGGCCGGACAGTCCCGCAAGTTCTTCGACGGCCTGGGCGACTACGCCGTCGAGCACGGTGCGAAGGGCCTGGCCTGGGTCCGCGTCGGCGAGGACGGTCAGTTGGCGGGCCCCATCGCGAAGTTCCTCACCGAGGAAGACGTCAAGGCGCTCACCGACCGCCTCTCCCTCGTCCCCGGCCACGCGATCTTCTTCGGCGCGGGCGAGTTCGACGAGGTCTCCAAGATCATGTCGGCCGTGCGCGTCGAGGCCGCCAAGCGCGCCGGGCACTTCGAGGAGGGCGTCTTCCGGTTCTGCTGGATCGTCGACTTCCCGATGTACGAGAAGGACGAGGAGACCGGCAAGATCGACTTCTCGCACAACCCCTTCTCGATGCCCCAGGGCGGCCTGGCCGACCTGGAGGAGAAGGACCCGCTCGACATCCTGGCCTTCCAGTACGACATCGTCTGCAACGGCATCGAGCTGTCCTCGGGCGCGATCCGCAACCACGAGCCCGAGCTGATGCTCAAGGCCTTCGAGATCGCCGGTTACGACCGCGAGACCGTCGAGCACGAGTTCGCGGGCATGCTCCGCGCCTTCCGCCTCGGCGCCCCGCCGCACGGCGGCATCGCCCCGGGCGTCGACCGCATCGTGATGCTCCTCGCCGACGAGCCGAACATCCGCGAAACGATCGCCTTCCCCCTCAACGGCAACGCCCAGGACCTCATGATGGGCGCCCCGACCGTCCTCGACGAGACCCGCCTGCGCGAGCTGAACATCCAGCTGCGGAAGCCGGTCGAGAAGTAGTTCGACGGCTCACCCGTTCGCATGAAGGGCCCGGAATCCTCGGATTCCGGGCCCTTGTCATATGCCAGGGTCCCACCATGGCGAAGGTGAAGGAGAAACGAGCCGGTGCACGGCGCAAGCCCGTACCGTGGAAGGCACCACCGATCCCGGAGGAGGCCGTCGTGAGTGTGACAGAGGAGCGGTCCGGCGTGCTCACGCAGGACTTTTTCGAGGGCCTGGCCCGCGATGCCGTACGGCGGGACGAGTTCGTCCGCCTGGAGTTCGTGAACGGGAAGATCGGGGTCAAGACGTTGCCGGATGGCAATCACGCAAGCATCATTGCCTGGCTGACACGCGTCTGCATCCAAGCCGATCCGGCTTGGTGGCTTTTCCCCGAGCAGGGAATCCACGTCGAGACGTACCGCAAGGGCAATGCGCGGCCCGATGGTTCGCTGGCCCCGATGAAGGCATTTGCCGGCCAGGGGGAATGGGCGGAGCCGGATGAGGTCCTCATGACCGTGGAGGTCACCTCCAGAGACTCGGACACCAACCAGTGCGACCGCATCGACAAGCCGCGCGCCTACGCCGAGGCCGACATCCCCGTGTATCTCCTCATCGACCGGGACAGCCACGAGGTCAAGGTGCACTCGGAGCCGGGCAACGGGCAGTACCGACAGGTGAGGACCGTTCCGTTCGGGGAGACGGTGCTGCTCCCCGACCCCGTCGGCATCGAGCTCGACACCGAGCCGCTCAAGAGCTGGGTGGACTGACCCGGGGCGTACGGCGGCACGGCGGCTACGGCAGCCGCCACATCTGCGCCTTGTTGCCCGGGGTGCAGTTCTCGACGGTCAGTTGGCGGCCGGCGCCGACGTCGGTGACGCAGCCGTCGCCCACGTAGTAGTTGATCTGGTGCGCGCCGCCGCCCACGGCGGTGGTCTTCCAGCTGGTGATGTAACCGGAGTAGCCGCTCGCCTCGGCGAGCACGGTGCCCGTCTTCTCGTCGTAGGCGGGGGCCTGTTTGAGGCCCATCGCGCCGCCGGCCATGGTGCAGGCGTGGAACTCGGTGAATTGGCTCCCGCCCTTCACCCACCCGAACTGGGTGTTGCCGCCCGAGACGATCTTGCCGCCGGTGCCGGTGGTGGAGGTGTCCGCGAGCCCCATCTTCCGGCCGCTGCCGACGTTGGTGATCGCGCCCCAGCCGTCACCGCCGCAGTGGGCGGGCTTGTTGGCGGTGGGCGGTGGCGGCGGGGGCTTGGGCTTGTCCTTCGTACCGGAGCTGCCGTTGCCGGTACCCGCACCGGTGCCGCCCGCTCCGGATCCCTTGCCGCTGGTGGCGCTGCCGCCCGCGCCCGCGCCGCCGTTCTGGCCTGCGGTGCCCGCCTGTTTGCCGCCGGTGTTCGCGCCTCCGGCGGACGCGGGGGAACCGGTGGCGGGGGCCGAGGGGGTGGCGCCCGCGGACGCCGGAGGGGTCTTCGGGGGAGTCTGCTTGCCGGGATCGGCGCTGCTCGTCGCCGCGGGACCGGCGGCCTTGCCGTTGTCCTTGTCCGTGCGGTCCGGGGTCAGCCCGATGTTCAGGACGGTCACGGTGGCCGCCGTCAGCACGATCGGAACGACCACGAGCACGGGCATGCGCTGCCGCTTCCACCACGGAACCGGCGCGGGAGCGGTGGTGGTGGCCGGCCCCGACACAAGAACCGGAACCGCAACCGGCACAGGGGCGGGCGCGGGCCCGAACCCAGGTCCGGCAGGAACCACCGGAGGAACAGGCCCCACGGGACGCGCACCAGGCGCACCAGGCGCACCAGGCACCACAGGGACAACCGGCACCACCGGCGCCTTGGGATCCCCGCCCCCGAGCTCCGGCTCCGGCACGGGCACGGGCTCCGGCACGGGCTCCGGTTCTGGCTCCGGTATCGGTATCGGCACAGGCACAGGCTCCTGCTCCGAGTTCTCCCCCGCCCCCGCCGCCCTCCGCGCCGCCGCCGCCATCACCGCCGCGTCCGCGTACCGCTCCTCCGGCAGTTTCGCCAGCGCCCGCGCGACGAACGCCCGTACCTCGTCGGGAAAGGCTTCGGGCAGCTCGGGCGCGGGTTCCCGGATGTGCTTGAGCAGGATCTCCAGCATCGTCTCGCCGCTGAACGGCACTTCTCCGGTGAGCAGTTCGTACGCCACGACGCCCATCGAGTACAGATCGGAGGCCGGTACGGTCGCGATGCCCTCGGCCTGCTCCGGCGCGATGTACAGGGCGGTACCCAGCACCGCGTGCGACGCGGTCAGCCGGGACGCGGCCTTGCTGTGCGCGATGCCGAAGTCGGTGACGGTCACCCGGCCGTCGTCGCGGAGCATCAGGTTCGACGGCTTGACGTCGCGGTGCACGATCTCGCGCCGGTGTGCGGCGTGCAGCGCGTCGAGGGCCTCGGCGACGATGCCGAGCGCGCGCCGCACGGGCATCGGCCCCTCGTCCTCGCGCACCTCGTCCAGCGGCTGCCCGTCGACCAGCTCCATCACGATGTACGCGATGCGTTCGTCGCCCTCTGCCGCGCCGTCCTGCTCGCCGTAGTCGTGGACGTCGACGATCCCCGGGTGGCTGAGCGAGGCCAGCACCTTTGCCTCGCGCCGGAACCTGGCCGCGAACTGGGGGTCCTCCAGCAGCTTCGGCAGCAGGATCTTCACCGCGACGGAACGCTCCAGCACCCCGTCCCCGGCCCGCCAGACCTCGCCCATCGCCCCGCCGCCGATGCGCTCGCCCAGCGTGTACCGGCCGCCGAGCACGGTCCCGCGACCCCACATGTGCTGTTCCCCCTGCGCTGTGACCCAAGTTACCGGTGCGAGCGAGTCTGCCAGACCGCCGGAGGGCCAAGTCCCGGTGGGGCGGGCCCACTTGAGGCTGTCCGACATGACCGTACATACGACGAAGGGCCCGGGATCGTCACGACCCCGGGCCCCTCCTCGTAACGCATCACACGGCGGGAACGGCTACGCGGCCGGCTTCTCCTCCAGGCGCGGGAACAGCACCGCGCCCTTCGTCACCGTCGCGCCCACCGGCAGCTGGCCCCAGGTGCCCGCGTCCTGCACCCGCTGCGCGGCGAGCGCACCGAGCCCGGCCGCGTCGGCGCCCAGCGAGTCCCACAGCTTCTGGGACGTCTCCGGCATCACCGAATTCAGCAGTACGGCCATGGCGCGCAGCGACTCGGCGGAGGTGTACAGGATCGTCGCCAGACGAGCCCGCCCTTCCTCCGAGTCGTCCTTCGCGACCTTCCACGGCTCCTGCTCCGTGATGTAGCCGTTGACCTGCTTCACGAAGTCGAAGATCGCCAGGATGCCGGCCTGGAAGTCCAGCTCCTCGCCGATCAGCCGGTCCGCGTCGGCGACGGCCTTCGCGAGGCCCTCCTGCACGGCCTTCTCGGCGTCGCCGGAGGCGGTCGCCTCCGGCAGCGTGCCGCCGAAGTACTTGCCGACCATGGCGGCGACGCGCGAGGCGAGGTTGCCGTAGTCGTTCGCCAGCTCGGAGGTGTACCGGGCGGTGAAGTCCTCCCACGAGAACGAGCCGTCGCTGCCGAAGGCGATCGCGCGCAGGAAGTACCAGCGGTAGGCGTCCACGCCGAAGTGCGAGGTGAGGTCCTGCGGCTTGATGCCGGTCAGGTTCGACTTCGACATCTTCTCGCCGCCGACCATCAGCCAGCCGTTGGCGGCGATGCGCCCCGGTACGGGCAGGCCCTGCGCCATCAGCATCGCGGGCCAGATCACCGCGTGGAAGCGCAGGATGTCCTTGCCGACCAGGTGCACGTCCGCCGGGAAGACCGACTTGAACTTCTCCTCGTCGGAGCCGTAGCCGGCCGCCGTCGCGTAGTTCAGGAGGGCGTCGACCCACACGTAGATGACGTGCTTGTCGTCCCACGGGACCGGAACGCCCCAGTCGAAGGTCGAGCGCGAGATCGAGAGGTCCTGGAGGCCCTGCTTGACGAAGTTCACGACCTCGTTGCGCGCGGACTCCGGCTGGATGAAGCCCGGGTTGGCCTCGTAGAACTCCAGCAGCTTCGGGCCGTACTCGCTCAGCTTGAAGAAGTAGTTCTCCTCCTTGAGGATCTCCACCGGCTTCTTGTGGATGGGACAGAGCTTCGTCCCGTCCTCCGCCTCGATGAGATCGCCCGGGAGCTTGTACTCCTCGCAGCCCACGCAGTACGGACCCTCGTACCCGCCCTTGTAGATCTCGTCCTTGTCGAACAGATCCTGGACGAATTCCTGCACGCGGTCGGTGTGACGCTTCTCCGTCGTCCGGATGAAGTCGTCGTTTGCGATGTTGAGGTGCTCCCAGAGAGGCTTCCAGGCCTCTTCGACGAGCTTGTCGCACCATTCCTGGGGCGTGACCCCGTTCGCCTCGGCAGTGCGCATGATCTTCTGACCGTGCTCGTCCGTGCCGGTGAGGTACCACACCTTCTCGCCGCGCTGACGGTGCCAGCGCGTGAGCACGTCGCCTGCGACGGTCGTATAGGCGTGGCCCAGGTGAGGAGCGTCGTTGACGTAGTAAATGGGGGTCGTGACGTAGTACGCCGCCGCCCCCTGCTTCTCAGATCCAGTGGCCGCCATGCAGAAATCTTAAGTGGTACGGGGCGGGCTCCTCACCTGCATAAGCGGAGGGCCGCCCCGACCGGGACGGCCCTCGCCTTCTGATCTGTACGGGTCAGCCCTTGAGCCACTCCGCCGAACCCGCCAGGAGCCCCTTGTAGAGGGCGGCGTCGGTGAGGTCGGCGGGGGCCGGGCCCGCGTGGAAGAAGGCGGCGTTCGGAACGTCGAGCTTGCGCAGGTAGTCGAAGCCCTTCGCGTCGTGCTCGCCGAAGGCCACGAACTGCCAGAAGAGGGGAAGCCGGGCGGCCTCGGCGAGCGCGGTGGTCGCCGCGCCCTTGGCCTCCGGGGCGCCGTCCGTCTGGAAGATCACCAGGGCGGGGCCGTCGTACTCCCCGCTGTTCTTCTCGTAGTGGTCGACGATCTCCTCCACCGCGCGGTGGTAGCTCGTACGCCCCATGTGGCCGAGCTCGGCGTGCAGGGCGTCGATCTTCCCCTCGTGGTCGTCGAGGGTGATTGCGCCGGTGCCGTCGATGTCGGTCGAGAAGAAGACGACCGGGACCTCGCCGCTGTCACCGAGGTGTGCGGAGAGCGCGAGCGCCTGCTCGCCGAGCTTCTGCGCGCTGCCGTCCTTGTAGTACGGACGCATGGACCCGGACCGGTCGAGCACGAGGTACACCCGTGCCCGCGCCCCGGTCAGCTCCGCCTTCTTGAGTACGGTCCCGGCGGCACGGTACGCGGCGGAAATCTTGGGCGCGCGGGCCTTGACCCGGGCGGCGCTGAGGGTGGCCGCAGGCTCGGGAGCGGGGAGGGCGGCCTCGGGCTCGGCGGCGGGGGCCTCCGGCTCGGGCTCGGGCCGGGCGGCGGTGACCACGGGCTCCGGCTCGACGACGAGCGCTTCCGGCTCGGGCTCGGGCTCGGCGACGGGGGCCTCCGGCCCGGGCTCGACAGCAGCGGCGACGGGCTCGGGCTCGGCGGCGACGGGCTCCGGCTCGGCGGCAGCGGCGACGGGCTCCGGCTCCGGCTCCGGCTCGACGGCAGCCGCCACCGGCTCCGGCTCCACGATCAGCTTGGGCTCGGGCTCGGGCTCTTCCTCGGCAGCAGCGATGGGCTCGTCAGCAGCGATGGGCTCGGCGGTAGCGGTGGGTTCGGCCGTCGTGACCGGCTCGGGCTCAATCTGCTCCGGGATCAGAGGGGTTGAGGCCGACTGCTCCTCCTGTGCTTCTTCCGCTACGGGAAGCGGGGCAGCCGCGGCCTCGGGCGCCGAGTCGCGGTCCGTCTGGGCCGGGACCTGGCCCTCTGCCGAAGCGGCAGCCGGTTCCGGCTCCCGCTCCTCCGCCGCAGGCCTCTGCTTGGCCTTGTCGAACGCCTCGGCCACCAGATCCGCCGCCAGGGAAGCGGAACCCGCCTTCTCCGGAGCCGAGTTGGAGGTCTCCTCCCGGGCATCGGCCGTCTCGACGGCCCCCTGCGTGCGCTCGGCCTGGGACGGCACCGACGGCGTCGACGACACCGCCGAGGATTCGTCCTGCTGTTCCGTTCGGCCGCCAAACACCTTGCGCAGCAAGCTCCGAATGCCCATGGGCGAGGCCTTTCGAGTGAGTGGGGTGCGTTGTATGTCCGTACTGCAGGGATTGATCCCTGACCAGGGGTGACACGTAAGGTTAGCGGCCGTCCCGGCGCGGCCGGAGCAGTGGCTTCCGCGGCCCCCCGGACAACGTTTCTAGCCTCCGATTGCTCCGCACGGGTGGCGTTTGTCCGAAGAACTGCGAATCGGGGTGGCGGTCCGCGCCTTCTCGTGCGTCATCCGCATCATGAGGAAAGTACGAAAACCGGACATCCCGGATTCGACTTCCTCAAGGGAGCTGTGCCATGAAGACGATGTGGACCGCACTGATCGGCGCGATTGTCGCGCTCCTCGCGACGCTGGGCTTCGCCGCCCCGGCCGCCGCCACCGCCCCGGCCGCCACGGCGGACAACTCCTCCGACGCGCAGCGGTCGACGGCCCCGGCCGGCGCACGCGACTGCGGAGAGGGAACAGAGGAACAGTCGAGCCAAGCGCCGCTCTCCACGCGCTGGTCGGTGGAGGTGCCGAAGCGTTCGGTGCCGCCCACGATGAAGCAGCGCATCAGGGCCGAGGCGCACGGCGGCTCCCCTTCGGTACGACAGGTCCCGGCGCTGGACCGCGCACAGGGTGTCCGCGCACAGGGTGACCGCGCCGACTACGAGCCGGCCGCGTAGCACTCCGTATGACGCGGGCCAACTGTTCGCCCCGTACGACGCGGGCCAGCTGTTCGCCCCGTGAGCCGAGGGCCAACTGTTCTCCCCGTACGACGAGGGTCAAGCGCTCTCCGTACGACGCGGGTCAACCGTTCTCCCCGTACGACGCGGGTCAAGCGCTCTCCGTACGACGCCGGCCCAACCGCCGTCCGTGCGACGGCCGAGCCCTCTCCCGCACGAGCCGGTCCCCCGTACGACCGGACCGGCCGACCGTCCAGATCAGCCCTCCGTACGAAGCGAACCGAGTCTGAACTCCAGTCCGTCCAGGACGCGTTGAAGTCCGTAGTCGAACTTCTCGTCCCGGACGTCCTCCGGAGTCCTGCCCCGGTAGCCCTCCTGCCCCTCCCGCAGTCGCGGATGATCCTCCGCGGCCTGTGCCGAGGCGCCGGCAAGGCTCTCGATCCACTCCGGTTCGCTCATGCCACTGCGTGCGACCAACGACAGGTAGGCGGCCTCGCTGGTCGCGACCCCGATGACGTACGCGAAGACCGTGCTCATGGCCTGATCGGTCTCTTCGTCGGCGAAGCCCGCCGACGCGATGATGTCCGCCAGGCGTTCTGACATCCGCATCACGTTCGGCCCCAGGTGGACGAGTCCCACCTGGCCCAGTACCGAGGCCATCCACGGGTGGCGAAGTGCCATCGCCCGCACGCTGTACGCGCTGCGGACAGCGGCCTCGCGCCAGCCCAACTCGTCTCCCACGGACGGGACTTCGAGTTCTCCGTAGATCTCGTCCACGACCAGCTCGATGAGCTCGTCCTTGTTGGCGACATGCCGGTAGAGGGATGTCGCGCCGGCGCCCAGACGGGTGCCGAGCTTTCGCATGCTCAAGGACTCGATGCCGTCGGCGTCCAGCAGGAGCACCGCCTCGGCGACGATCTGCTCCCGGCTCAGCTGTTCCCGCTGCTTGGTGCGCGGGCGCGTCCACACGGATGCGATCGGCTGCGGTGACTTGTCGCTCGTCGCCATTTCCCGGCCTCCTTCTCGGCTCTTCCTGCCGCTGACTGCTTGTTTCCTGCTGCTTCCTCTGCGGCCCACCGTAGCGCACACCGTTTACCCGTTGCGCACACCGTGCGCAGTGCGTACAGTGTTCGCAACGAGAGCACGTCGTACGCTTCACTCCCAACAGGGTGTCGCACAACGGAGGTTGGACATGGAAGAGAACAAGTCAGCAGCGGGTACGGCGAGTTCGGCGCGCGATCCGCGCCGCTGGATCATCCTGATGGTGCTGTGTCTGGCCACCCTGGTGCTGGTCATCGACAACATGGCGCTCACCGTCGCAGTCCCGGCGCTCACCGAGGACTTGGGGGCCAGTCCGCAGAACATCCAGTGGGTGCTGGAGAGTTACATCCTGGTCTTCGCCGGACTCCTCCTCACCTCGGGAAGCCTCTCCGACAGGTTCGGCAGGCGCCGGGTGATGGTGATCGGGCTCGGACTCTTCGGACTCGCCTCACTGGCAGGGGCGTTCGCCAGCGACCCGGCCCAACTCATCGCCGCACGCACGGTGATGGGGATCGGCGGCGCCCTGGTCATGCCCAGCACGCTGTCCATCCTCATGAACGTCTTCGCCGCCGACGAACTGCGCAAGGCGATGGCGGTGTGGGGTTCGGTCTCGATGCTCGGCCTGATCGGTGGCCCGGTGCTCGGCGGTGCGCTCGTCACCCACTTCTCGTGGGGTGCCGTCTTCCTGATCAACGTGCCGGTCGCGGTCCTCGCCATCCTCGCGGCGGTCCTCCTGATGCCGGAGTCCAAGGGCCCCTGGAAGAAGGCCGACCCCATCGGCGCGGTGCTGTCCGTCGTCGGCATGGTGGCGTTGGTCTGGACGATCAACGAGCTGCCGAAGGGCGGTCTGTCCCACGCCTCCACCCTGGTCCCGCTCGCCGTCGCCGTGCTCGGCCTGACCGCCTTCGTCGTCTGGGAGCTGAAGACCGACGAGCCGATGGTTCCGCTGCGCCTCTTCCGGGACCGCAACTTCGCAGGCGGCAGCCTCTCCCTCACCCTCGTCCAGGTCGGCAACGGCGGTCTGCTGCTGGTCGTCACGCAGTACGTGCAGTTCGTGCTCGGCTACTCGCCGACCGAGGCGGGTTCCTCCTTCATCCCGATGGCGCTGGCCGCCCTCGCCTTCAACACCCTCGGCGCCACCCTCGGACAGCGGATCGGCAACCGTGCGATGGCCGCGATCGGCCTGGTCGTCCTGGCCGGCGGCTTCGCCCTCCTCGGCTCGCTCGACCCCGGTGACGGCTTCGCCCTCCTCGCCGCCGGAATGGTCGCCATCGGTGCCGGTGCGGGCCTGGCCATGCCGGCCGCGATCACCGCGCTGATGGGTGCGATTCCGGCCGAGCACGCCGGGGTCGGGTCCGCCCTCAACGACACCATCCAGCAGGCCGGTGCCGCCCTGGGCGTCGCCGCCCTCGGTTCGATCCTGACCACCGGATACGCGGCCTCGATGCCGGACACCGCCCCGGCCGCCGCACAGCACTCCGTCAGCGACGCCCTGGCGCTGGCGGCCCGTACCGGCGACGGCGCACTCGCCCAGAGCGCCCGGGACGCCTTCACCTCCGGGATGGGGACGACGTTCCTGGTCAGCGCGGCGGGGGTGCTGGTGGCTGCGGCCGTGGCCTTCGTGATGATGCGGGACCCGAAGAAGCCGGCCGGGCCGGTCGAGGAGGCGCAGGCCCCGGCCGAGGAGCAGGTGCCGGTGGGCGCCGCCCGCTGACCCCCGTACCGCGGACGTACGTGCTCTCGTACGAGCGAACCCTCGGCCCCCGGACCGCACC
>NZ_JBSGZD010000057.1:0-36376 GCF_053610825.1 Streptomyces sp. NPDC054863
GAGAAGGGGGCACCCTTGTCGTACGGTCCGCCGTCGGCTACTCGGTGGTGAGCAACTCCGCAAGGTGCTCGCTGATCGCCACCACCGTCGGCTGGTGCCACAGGAGCGTCGCCGGCAACTTGTGCCCGAAGCGCTTCTCCAGCCGCTTGCGGATCACAATCGTCATCACCGAGTCCAGCCCCTGCTCCACCAGCGAGCGGCGGGTGTCCAGGGAGGCGACGGGCAGTCGCATCTCGCCCGCGATCTGAGCCGTGACCTCGTCGAGCAGCCTTTCGCGCAGCTCGTCCGGCGCCAGACCGTCGAAGGAGTCGCCGCCCTGCTGGGCATCGGCCGAAGCGGTCTCGGTCGTGCCGATCTCCCGTAGCAGCGGCAGCCGTTCACCGCCCGCCTCCAGCGGTACGGTCCGCAGGACCGGGAAGTATCCGGCGCCGCGCCGCGCCGCGTGGTCCCAGGCGCCGAAGGCCTCGGGGAGCGAGATGTCGGTGACCCCGCGTTCGCGCAGCTCCAGGTCGACGACTTCGTTGACCGCCATGCCCTGGCCGCGCCACGACGTCCACGCGAAGCTCGTGGCGTCACCGGCGGAGCCGTTCGCCTCGGCCGAGGCGTTGCGGTGCAGTGCCAGCGCATCCAGGAACGCGTTGGCGGATCCGTAACTCGCCTGGCCGGGCATGCCGAGCAGCTGGCCGCAGGAGGAGAAGAGGACGTAGAAGTCCAGGCTGCCGACCGGGAACTGCTCGTGCAGCACCCAGGCGCCCTCTGTCTTGGGCCGCATGACGCCCCGCAGGGACTCCTCGTCGACGTCCGGGACCATCCGGTTGTCGAGCACGCCCGCGGCGTGCACGACGCCTCGGATCGGAGGCAGCCCGAGAGCGTCGGGCGTCAGCAGCCGGGCGGCCTCGGACGCGTCGCTGATGTCGAGCGACACGGTGCGTACGGTGACGCCGAGTTCCTCCAGTGCCCGTACGTCCGCGATACGACTGAGCATCACCTCATCGGTGACCGCGTCCCACTCCGCGCGCGGCGGCAGTCCGCGACGGCCGGCCAGGACCAGTCGGCGGGCGCCCCGCTCGGCCAGCCAATGGGCGACTTCGAGGCCCAGAACACCCAGCCCGCCGGTGATCAGATACGTGCCGTCGGCCCGGCAGGCCACCGGCTCGTGCAGCGCCTCGCGTTCCGTACGGGCGAGGCGGGCGACGGTGGCAACGCCGTCACGGAGGGAAACGACGTCTTCGTGCGCCGCTGTGCGCAGCACGTCGAGCAGCGGCCCGGCGTCCGCCGGGGCGAACCCCTCCGCCGCCAGGTCGACGATGCCGCCCCACAGTTCACCGTGCTCACCGGCGATGACCCGGCCCAGACCCCACAGTGCGGAGTGCGCGAGCTGCGGGGCTTCCCGGCTCTCCCGTACGCCTGTGGTGAGGCACCACAGCCGGGGGAACTTCACGGTGTCCAGCGCGGCCAGCCGCTGTGCGGTGTCCAGTAGCAGCCAGGCGTTGGCGGCGGCCGTGTCCGGTACGTCTTCGCTGCCGACGGGCAGCGGGGGCGCCACCAACACGTCGGTGGATTCGCCGAGTCCGGGCCGGCCGTCCAGTTCGCCCGGGCTCTTGAGGATGCGCAACTCCCCGCCGTCGGCGGCGAGCCGCTCGCGCAGTGCGTCCGCAAGGGCGCTGTCGGCCGGGCCGATCAGCACGATGTCCTTGACCGGCCGTCCGGCCGGACCGGCCGCGTCGGACGTGCCCGATGCCGCGGGCCGTGCGGTCTCCAGCAGGCGCCATGCCAACTCATGTACGAGCTCGTGGGGTGGAGCGGCCCTCAGGGATTCCTGGCCGATCGTCCCGTACCGCACGCCCCGCAGTGCGGCCAGTACCGTCCCGTTGGGGTCGGCGACGAGGACGTCCACCGCGTCGGCCCGTGCGTCATGGGTGACGCGGATATCGACGGCGGCGGGTGGCGTGCCCTCGACACGTACCTCGGCCAGCCCCGCCACCATGCGCAGCGTCGCCGGCCCGGGGTAGGCGGAGGGGGCGATGGACAGCGCGGCGTCGAAGACGGGTGCCCAGGTGGCGGGCGACCCCTCCGGCTGCTCCGCCCGCACCCGGGCGTGCAGGACACCATCGGCGCGCAGCAGTTCCTTGACGGTCCACTCGAAGCCCATGGTGGGGACGCCCACGGAGGCCAGATGGCGCTGGATGTCGCCCGGGTCGGCCGGCGCGAGATCTGCAGGCCCGGCAGGCATCCTGCTCAGTGGTGCCGCAGTGCCGGAGGCGGCGGCCGTGGCGGTGGTGTGGGTGAGCCAGAGGCCGTCGCCGTCGGCGGGCCGCGAGGAGAGGTGCAGCCCGTTGTCGTCGTGGACCACCTGGATTTCGCGGCGTTCGGAGACGGTCAGCGGCAGGCGCAGTGCGAGCTCCCCCAGCGTCTGCGGAGTGCCCTCCTTGGCCGTCGCGTTCAGGAACGTGTTGATCAGTACGGCGGCGGGGACAATCTCGGTCCCGTTGATGGTGTGGCTGCCCGGGTAGGGACGGTTCACGTCCTCCAGGAGGGTGCGCCACAGTTTCAGCGACCGGCCGGACACGGAGACCGGCGCACCGAGCAGGGTGTGGGAGTCCACATCGTGCTGGAGTCCCTGGCCCGCGCCCGGGAAGGAGGTCTCGCGCCAGTGCGGCTGCCGCTGCCAGGCCACCTGCGGCAGCGTGAGCAGCTCACCGGTCGGCTGGAGGCGTGCCCAGTCGAAGCCGATGCCGCTGGTGTGGGCCGCGGCGACGGCTGTCAGCAGGGAGATCCGCTCGGACTGGTCGCGGCGCAGCGTGGAACCGACGAAAGCGTCCTCGATGCCTTCCTCGCTCAGCGTCTCGCCGATCGAGTGGGCGACCACCGGATGCGCGGAGACCTCCAGGAACGAGCGGTGGCCGTCCTCGGCGGCGGCGCGGGTGGCCGCGGCCAGCCGTACCGTGTTGCGCAGGTTGGCCGCCCAGTACGCACCGTCGGCCGACGGCGTGGCGCGCGGGTCCTCCAGTGCGGTGGAGTACATCGGGATCAAAGGCCGATGCGGCGTCAAGTCGTGCGCGGCAGCCGCGAGTTCGTCGACAAGGAGGTCCATCTGGGGGCTGTGGAAGGCGACGTCGGACGCCACCCGCCGCAGCTGTACGCCGTCGGCCTGCCAGTCCTCCATGAGCGCTTCGATCGCGGCGATGTCCCCGGAAACCACCGTGGAGTGGGGAGAGGCCGCGATGCCCGCCACCACGTCCGTGCGGCCCGCGAGCCGCTCGGTGGTCTCCTCCAGCGACAGGCTCGCCATTGCCATCGCGCCCTGTCCCGTGACCCGGCGCAGCAGCTTCGAGCGACGGCAGATCAGCCGGGCGCCGTCCTCACGGGACAGGGCGCCGGACGTCACGGCCGCGGCGATCTCGCCGACGGAGTGGCCGATCACGGCGTCCGGGACGATCCCGTACGAGCGCCAGAGCGCGGCAAGGCCGATCTGTACGGCGAAGATCATGGTCTGGATGCGGTCGACGGTCTCGAAGTCGCCGTCCAGCAGTACCTGCCGGGGGGAGAAGCCGATCTCCTCCAGGAAGACGGGCTCAAGGTCGTCGACGGCTTCGGCGAACGCGGGCTCGGTCGCGAGCAGTTCACGGCCCATGCCGACCCACTGCGAACCGTGCCCGGAGAAGACCCAGACCAGGCCCTTCCCCGCTCCGGACGGTGCCGAGCCGCTGACCGCCCGGCGCGACTGCTCGCCGTCGGCGATGATCCGCAGCCCGGCCACCAGCTCGTCGCGGCTCTCGGCGACGATTGCGGCCCGGCTGTCCAGGTGCGAGCGGCGCAGCGCGAGGGTGTGGCCGACGGAGTCAAGCGGCGCGTCCTTGCCCGGACCGACCAGCCAGTCCGCGAGCTCCTTCGCGGACTCCTTGAGGGCGGCGCCGGACTTGGCGGACAGCGGGTGGAGCAGGGCGGCGCCCGCGTCCTTGCGGGGCTGCGCGGCCGGAGCGGTGGGCTCGGGGGCCTGCTCCAGGAGCAGGTGGGAGATGGTGCCGCCGTAGCCGAAGCCGGAAACACCGGCACGCCGCGGACGGCCCCGGTCGGGCCACGGGGTGCGCTCGGTGACCACCCGCAGCCCGTTGTTGTCCCAGTCGATCGCCGGGTTGCCCTCGGTGTAGTTGAGGCTCGGCGGGATTTCGCCGTGCGACAGAGCGAGTACGGCCTTGAGCAGGCTGGCGACCCCCGCCCCGGCTTCCAGGTGGCCGATGTTGGGTTTCACCGAACCGAG
Organism: Streptomyces sp. NPDC054863; assembly: GCF_053610825.1. Classification (NCBI taxonomy): domain Bacteria; kingdom Bacillati; phylum Actinomycetota; class Actinomycetes; order Kitasatosporales; family Streptomycetaceae; genus Streptomyces; species Streptomyces sp. NPDC054863. The sequence continues at coordinate 4,262 of NZ_JBSGZD010000057.1, forward strand.
CAGCACCGGCTCGTCGGCGGGCCGCCCCTTTCCGTACACGGCGCCCAGCGCACCCGCTTCCAGCGGGTCGCCGAGCCGGGTGCCGGTGCCGTGGGCCTCGACGTAGTCGACCGATTCCGCCGGTATACCCGAGCGGCGCAGGGTCTCCTCCAGCAGCCGCTGCTGGGCCGGTCCACTGGGCGCCATGATGCCGTTGGTGCGGCCGTCCTGGCTGACGTGGCTGCCGCGGATGACGGCGAGCACCCGGTCGCCGTCGCGCTGGGCCTCGCTGAGTCGCTTGAGGACGAGCACTGCGCCGCCCTCGCCGCGGCCGTAGCCGTTGGCGGACACATCGAACGGCTTGCAGCGGCCGTCGGGGGCGGTGGCGCCAGCGGACTCCAGGGTCAGTGAGAGACCGGGGGAGATGATCAGGTTGACGCCTCCGACGAGGGCGACTCTGCTCTCGCCCGCGCGCAGGCTCTGGCAGGCCAGATGAGTGGCGACCAGGGAGGCGGAGCAGGCGGTGTCGATCGCCATGCTGGGGCCGTGCAGATCGAGGGCGTACGAGATCCGGTTGGCAGCCGCGCACATGGCGCTGCCGATCCCGGTCCACGCCTCGATGCCGGGCAGGTCTTCGAGCAGTCGGCGGCCGTAGTCGTCCGAGCCGATGCCGACGAAGACCCCGGTGTCGCCGCCGGCCAGGCTCTGCGGGGGGATGCCCGCGTGCTCCAGTGCCTCCCACACCACTTCGAGCAGCAACCGCTGCTGCGGATCCATCAGTTCGGCCTCACGCGGGGTGAGGCCGAAGAAGGAGGAGTCGAATCCTTCGATGTTCTTGATGAAGCCGCCGGGTATGTCGGCGCGGCGCACCGCGGCATCGTGTTCCGGCCCCAGTTCCCGGTACAACTCCCAGCGGTCCTGGGGCATTTCACTGATACCGTCACGGCCGGCGAGCAGCATCTCCCAGAACGCGCCGGGGGAATCGGCGTCGCCCGCCAGCCGGCATCCGGCCCCGATCACGGCGATGGGTTCAACAGTAGGCACGACTTCGTCTCCTAGCCTTGTTAACTGCACCACGGAGCGGGGTGCAGGATTCGCACGACCGCGCTGGAGAGGGTGACGCCCGGCCCGACGCCGAGCATCAACAGGTGATCGCCCGGGGCGAGTTCGCCGGATTTCAGCAGGTGATCGAGGGAGATGATCTGGTCACTCGCACCGAGATGGCCGACGGTGCGGCCGAACTCCCAGGTCGACTTCTCCATGGGGAGGCCGAGGGCGGCCATGCAGCGCTGCTCGACGATCTCGCGCGAATAGTTCATGTACGCGACGCGCGTGACGTCGTCCAGGGTGAGGCCGGCCTCGTCCAGGGTCCGCTCGACCAGGTGCAGGGTCATGCCGTGGACCTTGACGAGGGCTCCCGTGCCGGTGCCGTCGGCGAGCGCGGCCTTCTTGTAGTCGGCGTTACGGGCCTGGAAGTCCAGCGGCGCGCCGATGGTCGGCCCCGGCGGGAACAGCGGCTCGGTGCCGCGGTGCATCTGCTCGGCCTCCGACACGGCCACCGAGCCCACCGAGAGAAGCTGGGCGAAGGACGGTTCGGTGGTGAGGAGCACCGAGCTGGCGGCGTCCCCGGCCACGTAGCCGGGTCCCATCCGCCAGCGGTCCATCATCGGCGTTCCGAAGTTGTCGGACGCCACGAGCAGTGCGGTGGCGGCCCGTTCGCCGACCGCTGCGCCGTTCCTGGCACCGCTCGCCCCGGCGGTCCGGCCCCGTAGATAGCCGGCGCCCAGCTCCAGTGCGCCGAACATGCCGTTGCAGCCCTGCCGGACTTCGACGGCAAGCACGTCGTTGCCGACGAGATGCCGTTGCAGGTAGTACTGCGGCTGCCAGCCGTCCGGGCCCTGGTGCCAGGAGTCGGCGTACAGCAGCAGGTCGGTGTCCTCGGGGCGGTGTCCGGCGCGCTTGTACGCCTCCTGCGCCGCGTGCAGGGCCATTTCGGGCGCAGGGGTTTCCCCGGCCACGGCCGCTCCGGCGAGTTCGTGCAGCTCGACCTCGAAGGCGGGGTAGCGCCCCTGCTCGACGGCGTCCTCGACGGCAACCGTGTCGGGCAGGAAGACTCCGAGCCCTTTGATGAATATCCCGGGCGTGCGCAAGGCCGCCTCGCCTTCTCGATGGGTGGATGGGGTGTGCGGAGGGGTGGGTGGTGTGGGTGGGGTGGTGCAGAACGTCCCGCGTGTGGAAAGGAGGGGGCCCATGGCGTGAGTGTCAGGGGCGGGCGGCGACCGTTTCGAGCGTCCGTACCAGCCTCTTGAGCAGCCGCTTGGCCTCCGTGCGGGAGAAGGCGTCGGTCCGGTAGCCGATCCGCAGAGTGAGGGTGCGGCCCGGGACGGCGGCCAGCCGCAGCGGGTAGTGAGTGCCGTCCTCGACCCCGAAGGCCGCCAGCCGCAGGCCGCCGTCCGCCGCGAGGCCGGCGGTGTCGAACGAGTAGTTGACGAAGGTGATGGCCGTGTCGAAGAGCGCACCGCCGCTGTATCCGAAGCCGGGCCCGTCCGCCGGGCCCGCCGCCTGGCGCTGGATGTCGCCCAGGGGCAGATGGTGGTGGGGCAACAGAGAAGTCTGCTCCTCCTGGAGACGTGACAGCATCTCCATCAGTGGCTCACCGGCCCGCAGGTGCAGCCTCACCGGGATCGTGTTGGTCAGCAGACCGACCATCTCCTCGACCCCGGGCAGTTCCGGCGGCCGTCCCGAGACCGAGGTCCCGAACAGCACGTCGTCGCTGCCCGTCACCTGGGACAGCAACAGCCCCCAGGCACCCTGTACGGCGGTGTTGAGGGTGATCCCCTGGGCGAGGACGCGCGAGGTGAGAGCCTCGGTCAGCTCCTCGTCGAGCACCTGCTCGAAATGGGCCTGCTGCTCCTGGGCCGGCCCCGAAAAGCCGTCGGCGACGTAGGTGGGACCGGTCAGGCCCCGCAGCGCCTCGCCCCAGGCCTGCCGGGAGGCCGTACGGTCCCGAGCCGCGAGCCAGGCCAGATAGCCGTGGTGCGGGGTGACGGGTGCCAGCGCAGAGCTGTCACCGCCGCGCGCGTACGACGCGTACAACGTGAACAGTTCCCGGACCAGGATCGCTGTCGACCAGCCGTCCCACAGGATGTGATGGGCCGTCAGCACCAGTCGGTGTCGGCCCTCGGCCAGTTTCAGCACCAGGAACCTGAACAGGGGCGGCGCCGTCATGTCGAACCGCCGCCCGCGTTCGCCGGCCGCCAGCTGCCGCGCCTCGTCCTCCCGTGCCTCTTCGGGGATCCCGGTCAAATCCCTTTCCGTGCAGGGGAGTTGTACGCCCTCGCAGATGATCTGCACGGGATCTGCTGCACCGCCGTAGCGGAAGGCGGCCCGCAGACCGGCGTGCCGTTCGAGCAGAGCGGCGCCGGCCGCACGGAGCGCCGCCGGGTCCAGCGGCCCCTCCAGGTCGAAGCGCAACTGCGCCGCATAGGCGTCGACGCCGTGCTCGGACAGCAGGTTGTGAAAGAGGAGGCCCTCCTGCAGCGGCGCGAGCGGCAGCACGTCGGACATGTCGGGGTGCGCGACGGCCAAGGCGTCGATCTCGTCCTGCTCCAGCGCAACCAGGGGCAGGTCGGACGGAGTGAGCCCGCCGGCCCCGTCGTCGGCGCTGTGCACGACGAGCCCGCCGAGTGCGGCACGCCACAACTCGGTCAGCTCCTTCACAGCGGCTTCCGTATGCCGTTCCCCGTCCCAGACGACGGTGACGTCCAGGTCGGCCCCGGCGCCGCGGTCGTGGCAGACGGTCGTGAACTCCAAGTGTCCCGGGGCGAGTTCGGAGCCCCCGGCGAAGCTGAAGCTGCCCTGCTCGCCCGTCGGCAGCCAGGCCCCGCCCACCGGAAGCTCTCCGCGGTGACGCAGGGCGAGGGGCGGGCGCCGTAGGGCCGCCGGTTCACCGGCCGCGTCCGGGTTCGGACGGTGCGGCAGGCCGAGGCCCGTACCGCGGCCGGGCAGCGAACGCAGTTGCTCCTTGACCCGCTTGAGGGCCGGGCCGAGGGCGGCCGTTCCCGAGCAGACCTCGTCCCAGGCGAGTGGGCCGGGAGCGAGGCGAACCGGCGCGCAATCGCTGAAGTTGCCGACCGTCCGGGCCACTTCACCGTGGTGCGAGGCTGTGGTGCGGCCGGGGAGTTCCACCTCCAGCAGCATTTCCGGGCTGCCGGAGGACCAGTGTGCGTACGCGAGGGCCAGTGCAGTGGCCAGTACGTCACCGGTCTCGGCGCGGTACAGCCCCGGGAGCGTGCTGAGGGCCGCCCCGAACTCCCCTGCGGGGAGCGTCAGCGAAAGATTCCGGGGGAGGCCGGCAGCCGGACCGTCGGCCGCGGGAGCCGTACGGGTGCTGCCCGCGGTCGTGGCAGGCGCTGCCGGGTCGGCCGCTTCGCCGGACCGGCCGGACGTTGAGGCCGCCGACCGTCCGGCCCAGGTCCGCAGCGAGGTGGCGGTCGGGGCGAGTGCGACCGGGCGGCCCGCAGCCACGTCCGCCCAGGCCGAGGCGAGGTCGTCGAGCAGGATGCGCCACGACTGGGCGTCGACCGCCAGTGGGTGGGTCACCAGCAGCAGCCGGGATGCCCGGCCCCGCGTCCCCTTGATGAAGGCGCCCCGCACCATTGCCCCGTCGGCGGGGGACAGCCGGGAGAGCGCGGCGGCCTGCGCGGCCTCCGTGTCGGGGGCCAGGACCACCACGTCCCGCGGATCGAAGGTCCCCGGGGGCAGCGTCCGCGCCTCCCACCGGCCCGCACCGTTCGAGGCCACCCGAAGCCGCAGACCGTCATGGTGATCCACCACGGCCCGTACGGTCTCGGCGACCTCGTCGTAGCCGGCTCCGGCGGGCAGCTGGAGCAGCACCGACTCGTGTCCCCACCCGGTCGGCGCGATCTCCGTGAGCCGGGCGATCGCCGGAGTGAGGTCCACCGGCCCGACCCCCGCACCCACTGCTTCCACTTCCCCTGACTCGTTGAACTCTTTTACGAATGGGGTAAGTTGGGCGATCGTGGGATTTCGGAAGAGTGTTCCGACCCCGAAGTCGAGGCCCGCCCGGTGTGCTCGGGCCACCAGCTGGAGAGCGGTGATGCTGTCACCGCCCCGGTCGAAGAACGAGTCCTCCACACCGATCCGGCCCGCCCCCAGCACCTCGGCGAACAGCTCGCACAGAGCCTCCTCCGTGGCGTTGCGCGGCAGCCGTTCGGTGGCGGGAGAGGAGAAGTCCGGCTCGGGCAGCGCCTTGTGATCCACCTTGCCGTTCGGGGTCAAGGGGACGGAATCCAGCAGGACCACCGCAGCCGGGACCATGTGGTCCGGCAGTGAACGGGCCGCGAACCGCCGCAGCCCACCCGGGTCCGGTGCCGCGTCGGGCGAGGGCAACGCATAGGCGACCAACTGCTTGCGGCCGGGCAGGTCCTCCCGCACCACTGCGATCGCCGCCCTGACCTCCTCGTGCCGCGCCAGCACCGCCTCGATCTCGCCGAGTTCGATGCGGAAGCCGCGGATCTTGACCTGGTTGTCGGCGCGCCCGACGTACTCCAGCTGACCGTCGGTCCGCCACCGTACGAGGTCGCCGGTGCGGTACATGCGCGAGCCGGGTTCGCCGTACGGGGACGGAACGAACCGCTCGGCGGTCAACAGCGGCCGGCGCAGATAGCCCCGGGCGATCCCCGCACCCGCGATGTACAGCTCGCCGACCGCGCCCGGCAGGACGGGCATCAAGGCCTCGTCCAGTACGTACACCTGGGAGTTGGCTATGGGGCGGCCGATCGGCGGGGGCCCGGTGACGGTGTCCAGCGGCGGGCTCACCGTGGTGGTCACCGTCGTCTCGGTGACCCCGTACTCGTTGAACATCCGCCGTCCCTCGGCCCACCGCTGCCGCACCTCGGGAGGCATGGCCTCGCCGCCGGTGATCAGCACCCGCAGTGCGGGCAGACCGTCGGAGGGCAGCCGGGTCAGGAATACCGGGGGGATCGCGGCATGCGTAATCCCCCCGGCGTGCAGCAGCCGGGCCAGCGTGTCGAGGTCGGTGCTCTGCCCGGCGGGGGCCAGAACCAGGCGGGCGCCCGCCAGCAGCGCCGGCCAGATGTCACCCATCGCGACGTCGAAGCTCGGCGAGACCAGCTGCAGTACGCGGCTGCCGGCGTCGACTCCGTAACGCAGGACGTGGTCCGCGACGAAGCTCCGCAGCCCCCGGTGTGTCACGACCACGCCCTTGGGCAGGCCGGTGGAACCGGAGGTGTAGATGACATAGGCGGGGTGCTCGGGGTCGGGTGCGGCAGGGGATTCGGCGGCAGATCGGTCTGTGGCAGCACCGGCGGAAGCGCCCGGCGCGGCAGCGGTGTCCGCGCCGGTGTCCGCGTCCACGAGGAGCCGCGGAGTGGAGCCGGGCAGGCGCTCCGCCACTTCGGCCGTGGTGATCACCTGTACGGGGGCGGAGTCGTTGAGCGTGTACGCGATGCGCTCGACCGGATAGGACGCGTCGACCGGCACGAACGCGGCGCCCGCCTTGTGCACGGCGAGCATCGCGACGACGAGACCTGGCGAGCGCGGCAGCGCGAGCGCCACGAAGTCCTCGGCCCCCACCCCCCGTACCGTCAGTTCTCGCGCGAGCAGGTCGGAACGCGCGTCCAGCTCCCCGTACGTCATGACGGACGTCCCCTGGACGAGCGCGATGTTCCCGGGAGCGCCGGCGGCCTGCCGGCCGAAGAGCTCGGGCACGGTCTCCTCGGACAGCGGCAGCGCGGTGGCGTTGCGCTCGACGAGCAGCTCGTGCCGTTCCGCCGTCCCGAGCACATCGACGCGGTCGACGGCCGTTGCGGGGTCGGTGGCGACCGTGCGGACGAAGGCGGTGAGCCGCTCCAGGTGCCCGGTCAGGCTCTCCAGGTCGTGCAGTTCGGGATTGCCGTCCATCACCAGGGACATCGACTCGCCACCCGGTCCCGGGCCGTTCTCGGGGCGGACGGTGACGAACAGGTCGAGGACCGGCCCGGACGCCAGGTTGTGGCTGGTCGCCAGGACGTCCCCGAAACGCAGCGGCCCGCCGTACGGCATGAAATTGACGATGGGCCCGATGAGCCCGCCCACCTTGGCGTCCAGGGCCAGTTCGCGCTGCAGGTCCTCCAGCCGGAACCGTTCGTGCCGAAGCGCACTGCCGACCTCCCGGGTCAGCCGGGGCACCAGCTGGGACAGCCTCGCTCCGGGCGGGACATCGAGGCGTATCGGCATGCTGTTGGTCACCATGCCCGGGACTTGGCGGGCCTCGACGCTGCGTCGGCCCGTCACGGGAAGGCCGAGGACCACATCCCGGCTTCCGGTGACCCGGTGGACATAGGCCCCCACGATCGTCATGAGCAGGATCTGCCAGGTGGTGCCGGTCTCCGCAGCGGTCTGCTTCAGCCGATCGAGGTCGGTCCCGGGGATCGGGGACGTGAGGCGCAGCCTCAACGAGTCTTCCGGCAGGCTCCATTCGGCATTCCGGCGCCCGGGGACCCGCAGCACCTGGGGACGGTCGATGAAACGCTCCACCCAGTACGCACGGTCCGTCTCGAAATCCGCTGACGCACGGTAGGCGGCCTCATCGTCGAGAAGGGTGGCCAAGGGGCCGAATACCGGGTCGACGCGACTCTGTCCGGCGGCCAGCGAAGAATAGATCTCGGCCAGCCGCCGACCCAGAAGGTGAATTCCGTAGCCGTCAACAACGACGTGATGTATCCGGTAGTAGAAGAAGAGCCGGGCCCCGGACAGCTTGAGGAGTGCGAACGAAGATATCGGTCCGGTGCTCAGGTCCAGCCGCCGCCTGATGTCCTGGCGCATCCACCGGTGCGCCTCTGCCTCCGGGTCGCCGGCTGCCGTGAAGTCGACCAGCGGGAGGACCGCAGCATGGTCCGGGTCCAGGACCTGCCACAAGCCGTGGTCCTTCACCACACGCCGGATCCGGACGACTTCGGCCTCTTCGCGCAGCAGCGCCCAGGCGGCGTGGAGCACGGCGACGTCGACCGGACCGTCGAGGGAGATGTACTCTGCACAGTTGTACTTCTGTCCGGACGGGTCCAGTTGGTGCGCGAACCACACCCCCTGCTGACCGGCGGACAAAGGCAGCCGTATCGCTTCCCTGTCGACCATTCTGGACTCCATCGATCGCCGTAACCCAGGAATTGGCGCCAGCCACCTTTGGGTATCCCCTTGCACACTGGCCCCCGCACAGTGGTGCGCGGTAATGGCCACCATGCGGAGCGCGGCTATAGGCCGCCTATACATTCCTGGGCGCCACCGATATCGGCCGGGTAGCGAAGAAATATAGACACGGCCTTCAGGGTCGGACCGGACCATGGTCCTGACTCAAGGAGAATCCCGATGGACGGCCACCGCGCCTGGACACCGCTCGTCATCACCCCGGCCGACGTCGCAGCCGATTCCACCCCGGAAGGCCTGGCATCCCACCTGTGCGTTCTGGAGGACCTGACGGGCCTGCTCACCCGCTCGAAGGCGTTGGTCCTCCGCGGTTTCCACGTCACCCCGGCGGAGCTGGACGAGGTGATGGACCTGCTGCTGCCCAACCGGCTCGCGTACGTTCACGGAAACTCGCCCCGCACCAAGGTCGGGCAGAACGTCTACACCTCCACCGAGTACCCGCCGGAATTCACCATCTCGATGCACAACGAGATGAGTTACGCCCACCAGTGGCCGGCCCGACTGCTCTTCTTCTGCGAACGGGCCGCCGAGACGGGCGGCGCGACCCCCGTGGTGGACGGGGCCCGCTGGCTGGAGTCCCTCGACCCCGAGGTGCGCGAGCGCTTCGCCGACGGGGTGCGCTACGTGCAGAACCTGCATGGCGGCAAGGGCTTCGGCAAGAGCTGGCAGGACACCTTCGAGACCGAGTCCCGCGCGGACGTCGAGGCTTTCCTCGACGGCACCGGCGCGAGCTACGAGTGGACGAAGGACGGCGGACTGCGGGTGAGCCAGATACGGCCGTCGACGGTCGAGCACCCGGTGACCGGTACCGAGGTCTGGTTCAACCAGGCCGACCAGTGGCATGTCGCCGGACTCGGCGACGAGACGGCTGCCGCGCTTTACCGGATCATGCCGGAGAAGGACCTGCCCCAGTCTGTCACCTTCGCCGACGGCTCGCCCATCCCGGCCCACTACATCACCCAGGTGCGCGACCGCGGCCTGGAAGCCGCCGTCGACGTCGACTGGCGGACCGGCGATCTGCTGCTCATCGACAACATGCTCGTCGGCCACGGCCGCCGGCCCTTCACCGGACCGCGCCGTGTCCTGGTCGCCATGTCCGACTAGCCCTGTGTCGCTGTGTCCTGGTCGCCATGTCCGACTAGCCCTGTGTCGCTGTGTCCTGGTCGCCATGTCCGACCAGCCCTGTGTCGCTGTGTCCTGTGTCGTCATGTCCGACCAGCCCCGGCGCCGTGCACGGCCAGCCCTTCGTCCCGTGCCCGAGCAGTTGATCCCAGGAGGATCCGTGGTGATCGCGCTACAGCCGGTACCGCCCATCGGCGGGCATCCGCTGGCCCTGTTCTTCGTGCAGGTCGGCGTCCTGCTGCTGGTGGCCACCCTGCTGGGGCGCCTCGCCATGCGGCTGAAGATGCCCGCGATCGTCGGAGAGCTGCTGACCGGCATCGTGCTGGGCCCGTCGTTGGTCGGCAACGCCCTGCCCGGACTGTCCGCCCGGCTCTTCCCCGAGACGGCGGAACAGGCCCATCTGCTGGACGCCTTCGGCCAGATCGGTGTCATCCTGCTGGTCGCGATCACCGGGCTGCAACTGGACACCCGCCTGATACGGAAGAGTGCCGCGACCGCCGCCCGGGTGAGCCTGCCCGGCTTCGTCATTCCGCTCGTGCTGGGCATCGGCACGGGGGCCCTGCTGCCGGCCTCGCTGCTGGCGGAGGGCTCCGACCGTACGGTCTTCGCGACCTTTCTCGGCATCGCGATGTGCGTCAGTGCCATCCCGGTCATCGCCAAGACGCTGATGGATCTGGGGATGCTCCACCGCAACGTCGGTCAGCTCATCCTGGTATCGGGCACGGTCGACGACGTCCTTGGCTGGCTCGGGCTCTCGGTGGTCACCGCGATGGCCACGACCGGACTGCATGCAGCCGGTCTGGCCAAGACGGTCGGCTTCCTCCTGCTCTTCATCGTTGCGGCCCTGCTGATCGGGCGTCCGCTGGTGCGCCACGTCATGCGGACGACGGCCAGGGCCGCCGAGCCCGGTCCGACCGTCGGTCTGACGGTCGTCATCGTCATCCTCTTCAGCTCGACCACGCACGCGCTCGGCTTCGAGGCCATCTTCGGCGCACTGGTCGCCGGCGTCCTGATCCGCGGCGGAGGCCCGGAGGTACTCACCCGGCTGGCGCCGCTGCGCACCTTCGTCATGGCCGTGATGGCCCCGGTCTTCTTCGCCTCGGCCGGCCTGCGGATGGACCTGACCGCACTGAGTGATCCGACAGTGCTGATCGCCGCCGTGGTGCTGCTGCTGATCGCGGTCGTGGGCAAGTTCGCCGGTGCCTTCATCGGGGCCTGGGCCAGTGGGCTCAGCCGCTGGGAGGCGGTCGCGCTCGGCGCGGGGATGAATGCCCGCGGTGTCGTCGAGGTGATCATCGCGATGGTCGGACTGCGGCTCGGCGTGCTGAGTACGGCGATGTACACCGTCATCGTCCTCATCGCGGTGGTGACCTCGCTGATGGGGCCGCCGGTCCTGCGCAGGGCGATGGGAAGGCTGGAGGTCACCGAGGACGAGAAACTCCGGCGCTCCGAAATGGAGTCGACCCTGACGCGCGAGGACCGCAGACCAGTGGAAAGCGAGGACCGCAGACCCGTGGAACCCGTGGAAGAGGACCGCAGACCCGTGGAACTGGCGTAGCCGGCCACGGCACGACGGCACAGAGATCTCCCCCGCGACAACGGCCCAGTACCTCAACGACACAGCACAGCGACCAGGAAGGCCTCAAGTGAACCAGCCCATACCCCCCGTCTTCAGCGTGATCCCGGGTGCTCAGGTGCACGAGGTGATCAGTGGCAACGAGGAACAGGTCACGAGGATCGTCGAGGCGGCCTACAGGTTGCACGGGACGGGCCGAACGCTGAATCCGGACTCGTACTTCCTGACCTTCCCCGACCGTCCGTCCTCCCGCATCATCGCGCTGCCCGCGTCGCTCAAGGGCGAGGTGGATGTGCACGGAATGAAGTGGATCTCAAGCTTCCCCGAGAACGTGGCCGCGGGCATTCCGCGCGCCTCAGCCGTGCTGATTCTCAATGACGCGCGGACCGGGTATCCGTTCGCCTGCTTCGAGAGCTCCATCATCAGCGCGGCGCGGACCGCCGCCTCGGCGGCGCTGGCCGCGGTGGAGCTGAGCAAGCAGCGGGGCAGCCGCCCGACCAGGGTGGGCTTCTTCGGGACCGGACTCATCGCCCGCTTCCTCCACACCTATCTCGCCGCGAACGGCTTCGAGTTCGACGAGTTGGGGATCTTCGACCTGTCGGCCGAGCACGCCAAGGGCTTCCAGGGCGCTCTCGTGCGGACCGAGGACGGCACGACCACCATCCATGAGACGGCCGAAGAGCTGATCAGGTCCTCCGACCTGATCGTCTTCGCGACCGTCGCCGGGCAGCCGCATGTGACCGACCCCGAGTGGTTCGGCCACAACCCACTCGTACTGCACGTGTCGCTGCGCGACCTGTCGCCGGAAATCGTCCTGGCGTCCCACAACGTCACCGACGACACCGAGCACTGTATGAAGGCCGGCACGTCGCTGCATCTGACCGAACAGCAGGTGGGCAACCGGGACTTCGTGACCGGCACTCTCTTCGACGTACTGACCGGAGAGGCGACGTGCCTGCCGGACCGGCCGGTGATCTTCTCGCCGTTCGGGCTGGGAATCCTGGATCTGGCCGTGGCGAAGCACATCTATGACCGGGTGGCCGCGGACGGTGCGCTGAACACCGTCCCTGGCTTCTTCACCGAGCTGAAGCGTTACGGCTGACGCAGGCCGTCCACTGCGAAGAAGCTCCCGGGATGGTCGGTCAGGCCTTCGGTGATCGTGAGCAACCGGCCTGTGTGCGCAGCGACTTGGGCGGTGCCGGCCGGTCGGCGTGGTGCGGCGGAGCCGGGACGGCCGTACGGGCTCGGGGCGAGCGCGTCGTGGCCGGGTGCGTTGACGAACGACTCGTGCCAGGTTTCGTCGATGCCACCGGTGAGGATCGCCTGATAGGTGTGGCGCAGCGTGGCGCCGGGGTCGACGCCGAGATCCTTCTCCAGCTGCTCGCGCCCCTCGTGGAACACCGCGAAGGCCTCGGCCTGCCGGTCGCTCGCGTAGAACGCCACCATGAGCTGGGCTCGCAGCCGTTCGCGCAGTGGATTGGCGCGCACCAGGCCGACCAGTTCGGAGGTGAGCTGATCGTGGCGGCCGAGCGCGAGATCCGCGGAGATCCGGCTCTCCAGGGTCTCCATGTGGGCTTCCGCGATGCCAGGTCTCTCGGTCTCGCCCAGATGTTCGGTCACATCGGTCAGAGTGGGACCTCGCCAGAGGTCGAGAGCGGCGCGCAGTGCGTCTGCCGCTCTGGCGTACTTACGGGCCCGCAGTGCGGTCTGGCCGGAGCGGGACAGTGTGTCGAACACGCTGTAGTCGAATTTCCCCGAGATGATCCGCATCATGTATCCCGAACCCTTGCGAATTATCTCCGCATGGCCCTCAAGATGCTGGCGCAGCCGTGAGGCGTAGGTGTATATCTGTGCCTGGTAGGTGCCTGGTGGATTTTTCCCCCAGAGGGCTTCACCTAATTGATAGTCGGGAAGTACGCGTTCGCTGGCGAGCAGTAAGGCCGCGAGCATGGTGCGCTGTTTGGTGCCATTGAGCGGGATCTCCAAGTTCTCCGACCATAACCCGACCGGTCCGAGAATGCGAAACTCCAACACTGATGAAACTCCCCAGGTGAATTGAAAGAGTGCATGGCGAAACGGCCTCTCGGACGAGAGCGAGCCAGGTTGTGCCAATCGTTGGAAGGATGAGAGTGGTGCCGGGTGCATTCCACCCGGCCGGCTTTCTTATTCTCAATGAAGAGCAGAAGGAAAGTAGGTGCGGGGCGGAACCGACCCGCCAGGGAGGACCGTCGATGACGGGCTGGCCTTCACGGGGGCGGAAGTGAGGAGTGGCGAAAAGGTTTGAACCCGCACGCAAGGCATCGTTTGACTCCCCGTAGTTCCCCGTGAACCGCCACTGTCAAGCGGGTCCTTGTTTCATTGCTGCCACTTTGGCGACTGTAGGCACGGCCAGGAACGGTAGTCAAGGTTGATTATGAACTCCCCCTCCGAAGGGTTGCGCAGGGGTATCCGGCGAGGTGTGTGAATGTCGATTCAAACGTAATGTCGGGAATAAAGACGATCGTCCACTTGAGGTCTGAGGTGGAGCTATGTCGAATTTCTATCGATGTCTGCTCGTGACGTGGAGTAATCACTGCTGGTCCACGGGGTGGTATAGCCGACTGTTATCAATGGAAGGGGCCCAGGATGCCGTGTAGGAAGTAAGGGGGCGACGTGTGAGGCGACGGGTGTGACCTCGTTCTGAGACGATCACAGAATTCACATGTGTGGAATTCAAGATTCCGTATGAGTGGCGCGGTGTGATCCACAGTTTCTGTATAGGTCAAATATTGGAGGGATCGTGAGTATCGCTTCGTGGCCGGGGAGGGCTTCGGGGCAGGGCGTTCATCCCTTCATTCGCCGAGGGCTCCGCATGATGCACCATACTTCGCGTACAGCCCGCCTTCTTACCTCCGTCGCTCGCCTCTTCCCGGACGAGATTGGGTTGCAACAGGTGACAACTATTATCTCGAATCCTCTGGACTTCAACGTGGATGACCTCTACGTCGATCTCCGGCCAAGTGTCGGACGCCGAATCTTCCTCAAGTGCGAGGGATTCAACTTCGCCGGCTCGATCAAGCTCAAGGCCGCTACCGAGATGGTCGAGGCGAAGGAACGCACGGGAGAGATCTTCCCCGGTGCGACGTTGATCGAATCCTCATCGGGGAACATGGGCGTCGCGCTGAGCATCGTGGCTGCGAGCCGCGGATACCGATTCATCTGTGTCACCGACACGAGATGCAATCGTTCTGCCCGGCGTCTGATGGAGACCCTTGGAGCCACGGTCCACGTCATTAGCGAACCCGATCCCGAAAGCGGCTTCCTCGGTGCCCGCCTCGCGTACGTCCGGAGGCTGGTCGCATCGGAAGTGGGTTACCTGTGGCTCAATCAGTACAGCAGCGACGGAAACTGGACGGGCCACTACCGGACCACCGGGCCCGAGATCGCAAAAGCGTTTCCCGGGGCCGGCATCCTCTTCATAGGCGCGGGCACCACCGGCACTCTCATGGGCTGTGCCACCTACTTCCGCGAGAATCTTCCGGAGGTCAGGATCGTGGCCATCGACACCGTGGGCTCCGTGACCTTCGGAAGCCCGCCCGGCGTTCGCCTGATTCCCGGACTCGGCACCAGTGTGCGACCGGGCATTCTGGATCCCTCCCTGGTGGACGACGTCATCTGCGTCTCCGAACCCGACACCGTCCGGATGTGCCATGAACTGGCTGGTCACGGCTTCCTCTTCGGCGGCTCGACCGGAACGGTGGTCAGCGGAGCTCTCGCGTGGCTGGCGGCCAACGACATCAGGGACGACGTCACCTCGGTAGCCATCTCCCCGGACTTCGGCGGCAATTACCTGGAGACGATCTACGACGACGAGTGGCTGGCCCGTTCCTACGGATCAGGGCTGACGCTCGGGGAACTCGATCCGATCCGCTGAGAAGGCGGGAAGAGGAGATGGGAGAGGCATGAACGACGAGTGGTTCCGGCGTTTCGACGACTGCGTTCCGGGTGCGACGCGGCTGATCTGCTTCCCGCACGCGGGCGGCGCGGCCAGCAGCTTCGTACCGATGTCCCGGGCGCTCGCCCCGGGCATCGAGGTGCTCGCCGTGCAGTATCCCGGCCGCCAGGAGCGCTTCGGTGAGACGCCGCTCGACACCATCGATCAGTTGGCGGACGGAGCCGCACAAGCGTTGCGGCCCCACTCGGACCGCCCGTACGTCCTGTTCGGACACAGCATGGGCGCGCTCGTCGCCTACGAGACGGCCCGCCGTCTGGAACAGCGCTCGGCCTCAGGGCCGCAACGGCTCTTCCTCTCCGGGTACGGCACCCCGCGGGCAGAGCCGCACGCCCACGGCACGCTGGACAAGGACAGCGAGCTCATTGAGGAGATCCGCGCTCTCGGAGGCACCAGTGCCGTCGTACTGGAGGACCCGGACCTGATGGCCCTGGTCCTGCCGTCGGTACGTGCCGACTACAAGGCGCTCAGGAGCTACAGCTGGCCCCCCGGGCCGCGCCTCGCCTGCCCGATTTCCGTACTCGTGGGTGACAGCGATCCTGTAGTCACACCGGAAGGCGTGGCGGCCTGGGGTGAGTACTCGGCGAGCACGACCGATGTACGGGTCCTGCCTGGCGGTCACTTCTTCCTCGACGATCGCATCGAGGAGGTCGCCGACCTGATCACGGCCAAGCTCGGAGTTGCCCGGCAGATGACGCCGCGCGCCGAGAGGCAGCAACGCCCACTGCCAACCGCGTGATGCCGCACAAGTCAAGGAGGCAAGAACATGTCCGAACAGAGCACAGGCCCGGCGCATCTCCGTACCGCGGCGCCCGGCCGGACATCCTGCCTCGGACGAGAGGGGAACAACCGTGTCCCAGCAGGCCCTCCAGTACCGCGGAGCACCCGTCGCCATCCGCAGTGCCGCCTGGTATCTGCCCGAGCACACTGTGCCGATCACCGAGGTACGGACGCTCGACGAGACCGAGCGCGCCACCCGCGACGCTCTGGGCATCGACACGATCCGGGCGGACGACCGGCTCAGCTCCGTCACACTCGCAGAACGTGCCGCGCGCCGGGCTCTCGAAGAGGCGGGGCTTGACGCCCGGGACCTGGGCGCCCTGGTGATGGTGGAGTCGCGGGTCCAAGAGACGTTCCTCAGCTCCGAGGTGACTCAGCTCCAGCAGCGGCTCGGCGCCGACAACGCCCTCACCTTCTCGGTGGGCGGACTCGGCTGTGTCTCGATCACCCCGGCCTTGCTGACGGCCCGCGGAATGCTGGCCGCAGACCCGGCCCTGGACGACGTCCTGGTCGTGCACGGCAGCAAGCCGGCCGCCGCCCTGCGCTACCGCCACCCCGTCACGGTGAACGGCGACGGCGGGCAGGCGCTGCTGCTCTCCCGGAGCGGGCCGATACGCATACGGGACATCGCGCAGCTGACCAACGGGCGTTACTGGGACCTCTTCCACGTGGACTACCGGGACCGCCCCACCACCCAGTGGCGCGAACAGTGCACGGAGCCCAGCACCTACTCCTTCGGCCTGGCCATGGAGACGCGCAACCGCCTCTCCTCGATGCTGGGCGACCTGCTGCGGCGCAACGGGATCGGCCGCGGGGACATCGGCGGCTTCGTCAGCCAGAACCTGTCCGCCGGGAGTTTCACCTTCCTTGAGGACTCCCTGGACATCGAACTGCTGCCGACGTGCCGGCAGAACCTGCGGGAGTACGGACACCTCGGCCCCAACGACGTCTTCCTCAATCTCCGCACCGCACTCGACCGCGAGGAGCTGGCCCCCGGCGGCCTCGCGGTCCTGATCAACGTCAGCCCGGTGGCCGCCTGGAGTCTGCTGCTGGTCGAAACCGGCCCACAGGAGGACGTGGCATGAACGACGACATCACCGAGCAGATCACCGACTTTCTGAGCGCGGCGCTTCGCCTGCAGATCGAGCCGGACGACGACTACTTCGCACAAGGCCTCGCGGACTCACTGTTCGCGCTGGAGTTGGTGACCTTCGTCGAGAACCGCTTCGCCCTCGTCGTCGAGGTCGAGGACCTGGATCTGGACAGCTTCAGGACCGCCCACCGCATCACGGAGTTCGTACGGCGCAAAACTGCTGCGCCTGAGCCGGGGGTGGCGCATGTCGAGAGTTCCTGAAAGCGGCCCCGGAACTGTGAAGGCGGATTCGCCGCCCCTGGACCTGTCCCGGGTGGCGGACGACCTGGCGGCCCACGCACATGCCTGTGCCTCTCGTTGGGACCAGGAGGGCGGACTCCCCGATTCGGTGCGTACGGAGTTCGCCGTGTCGGGACTGCTCGCCGCCGACCTGCCCCAGCGGTACGGGGGAGCGGGCCTCGGGCCGCTCGCGCTCGGGGAGATCACCGCACGGATCGGCGCGGAGTGCAGCGCCCTGCGCGGGCTGCTGACTGTACAGGGCATGGTCGCGGCGGCGCTGCTGCGCTGGGGAACGGCGGAGCAACGGGACGACTGGCTGCCCCGGCTGGCCGGCGGCGAGCTCACCGCGGGCTTCGCGGTGACCGAGCAGGCCGCCGGCAGCGCCCTGGGCTCGGTGGAGACCCGTATCGAGGCATCGGGCCGGTCGGATCAGCAGGAGCTGGTCGTGAGCGGTCGCAAGAGGTGGGTCACCTTCGGTGCGGTCGCCGACGTGTTCCTGGTGCTCGGCAAGTACGAGGGGCGACCGGCCGCCGTACTCGTGGACGCTGACCGGGCCGGTGTCGAGCGGGAGCCGGTGAACGGTCAGCTCGGTATGCGGGCCGCCCGGATCGCCCATCTGACCTTCGACGGCGTGCGGGTGCCGAGGCGTCAGCTGATCGCCCCTCCAGGCCTGGGTCTCTCCCATGTCGTCGGGACCGCGCTCGACCACGGCCGCTTCACTGTTGCCTGGGGATGCGTGGGCATGGCGGAGGCGTGCGTCGAGGACGCCGCCACCCACGCGGCGGTCCGTAGGCAGGGCGAAGTCCCCCTGGGAGACCACCAGTTGGTCCGTTCGCTGCTGGCCAGGGCGGCGGTGGACGCCGCCGGGGCCCGCGCACTCGCCCGCAGAGCCGCCGAGGCACGGGCCCCGGGCCCGGGACACGGGGTGCCCGAGACGCTCATGGCCAAGTACGCGGCGGCTTCCGCGGCGGCGACGGCGAGCCGTGACGCCGTCCAGGTGCTCGGCTCGGCAGGCTGCGCGCCCGACAGCAGGGCGGGCCGTCACTTCCGGGACGCCAAGGTCATGGAGATCATCGAAGGAGCCCAGCAGGTGTCCGAACTTCACATAGCCGAGCGGTTGTTACGTCGCTTCGGTGAGGCGGCGCGCGGCACGGACCGCCCCGTTGCGCCCCTTCTCCCCGGAGGTGCGTCGTGACGGCGGTATCGCCCGCTCCCACCGTCAAGTGCCTCGTGTGGGACCTGGACGACACTCTGTGGAACGGAGTGGTGCTGGAGGGTGACGATCCCACCCCCTTCCCCGTGGCGCTGGAGACCCTGGCGGAGCTGGACCGTCGCGGCATCCTGCATGCCGCCGCCAGCCGGGGCGAACGCAGCGTCACTCAACGCCATCTGGCGGAACGTCGGCTGGACGACTGGTTCTGCGCGGTACAGGTGGGATGGGGTGCCAAGTCCGGTGCGGTGCGCCGGATCGCGAAGGCCCTCAACATCGCTCTGGACACCGTCGCGTTCGTCGACAACGACCCGGTGGAGCGGGCGGAGGTCGAAAGCGAACTCCCCATGGTCCGCTGCTACCCGGCGACGGAGGTCGGACAGCTGCCGCAGTTCCGGGACTTCCGGCCCGAGCACATCTCCGCGGAAGCCACCGGGCGACGCCGGCTCTACCAGGCCGAGTGGCAACGCCAGGAGGCCGAGGAGGAGTTCACCGAAGGACGCCAGGCGTTCCTCGACTCGCTCGGCCTGGTCATGGAACTACGCCCGGCCACCGAGGAAGACCTCTCCAGGGCGAGCGAGCTGACCGTCCGCACTCATCAGCTCAACAGCACGGGGCTGACCTACGGCATCGACGAACTGCGGCGGTTGAGCAGCTCCCCGGACCACCAGGTGCGGCTGGCCACGCTCCGGGACCGCTTCGGTGACTACGGGATCATCGGCCTGTCCGTCACCGAACTCGTCGGGCGGGACTCGGTCCTGCGGCTGATGCTGATGTCCTGCCGGGTCGCCTCGCGCGGCGCGGGGAACGTACTGCTGCACCACCTCATCCAGCAGGCCCTGGCGGACGGCCGCCGCCCGGTCGCGCACTTCACCCCGAACGGGGTCAACCGGAACCTGCTGGTCACCATGCGCTTCGCCGGCTACGAGACGACGGACACCGACGGGGACCGCCTCGTGCTCGCCGTGGACCCGGAGCGCCCGCAGGGCAAGGCCCCCGGCCATACGCGCGTGATCGTCGGTGCGGCATGACCAGCAC
This sequence comes from Streptomyces sp. NPDC054863, assembly GCF_053610825.1. Lineage (NCBI taxonomy): Bacteria > Bacillati > Actinomycetota > Actinomycetes > Kitasatosporales > Streptomycetaceae > Streptomyces > Streptomyces sp. NPDC054863. The sequence continues at coordinate 23,556 of NZ_JBSGZD010000057.1, forward strand.
GGGGGACGACACAGGAAGCGAGGCTGCGATGACCCGACATCCCGGTGGCACCGGCGAGTTCGTCCCAGAGGTCCCCATGGAGGCCCCCGTAGAAGTAAGACCTGTGTGGGCCGCCTTCCGGAGCCAGGTGGCTGCGACGCCCGAGGCGACCGCGCTCGTCATCGGCGAGGACTCGCTGACGTACCGCGAACTCGACCACGCCACGGCCGGTCTCGCGCGGCTGCTGTGGGAGCACGGGCTGAGGCCGGGACGGGTCGTCTGTGTGCGGACGCAGCAGAGCGCCCTGTCCGTGGTGGCCATGCTCGCCGCACTGCGCACCGGTGCCACCTGGGCGGTACTGGAACCCGACCTGCCCGTAGGGAGGTTCGAGGCGCTGTGCCGGGACGTCGACTGCGCGGTGGTGCTGAGCGAGGGCGGCGACGCCGTACCTGCCTCCGTGCTCGCGGCGATGCCCGACCCACCAGCGGTGCTGGACGCGGCGGACCCCGGACTGGCGCGGCTCATCGAGGCGGGCCAGGAGCTGCCCACCGCCCCGTACCCACCGGTTCCGGAGACGAGTCCCGCCTACGTCGCCTACACCTCGGGGTCCACCGGTGTGCCGAAAGGCGTGCTGGTCAGCCGGGGCCAGCTCTCGGCGTCCATCAGCTGCCGGGGGCCGGTGTACGGCACCGAGCACTCCGTCTTCCTCATCGCGTTACGGCTGTCCTTCGACGGGATCCTCGGCGGAATGTTCTGGTCGCTCACCGGCGGTCACACACTGGTGCTGCCCGATCCCCATCAGCTCGTGCAGGTGGCGGAGTTCGTCCGGCTGGCCAGGGAACACCGTGTGACCCACCTGTTCAACATCCCCTCCTACTACCGGGCGGTGCTGCAGGATCCCGGCGGGCTGCCCGACACGCTGCGTCTTGTGGTCGTGGGGGGCGAGGTGTGCACTCCCCAGCTGGTGGGCGCACACCACGAGCAGTTGCCACGGATACCGATCGTCAACGAGTACGGGCCCACCGAGACGACCATCGCCTGCACGGTGGAGATCAACCCCGACCCGGCCCTGGAGCGTGTCCCGATCGGGCGGCCGTGGCCGGGAGTGCAGACCCTGGTACTGGACGAACAGTTGCGTGAGGTTCCGGCCGGGGAGCGGGGCGAGCTCCACGTCGGCGGCTCCCTGGTGGCCATCGGCTATGCGAACCAGCCGGCCCATACGGCCGAGCGGTTCGTCCCGGACGCGTACGGGCGACCGGGCGGGCGCCTCTACCGCACCGGGGACATCGCCAGCGTCGACGAACGGGGCGCGCTGCTCTACCACGGCAGAGCGGACAATCAGGCCAAGATCCGCGGCATGAGGATCGAACTCGGCGAGGTCGAGAACGTGCTGGAAAGCCATGCGGGCGTGGAGCAGGCCGTGGTGCTCTGCGAGCGCGCCGGGCACGACGAGCCGCAGGTGATCGCATTCGTACTGCCGACGCCGGGCAGCAGGCCGCCGGACGCCACGGAGCTGCGCGGACACTGCCGCGGCAAGCTGGTGGACCAGGCCGTACCGACCCTGTTCGTACCGGTCGACCACATGCCGCTGGACCGCAGCACCAAGGCGGACCGGGCCGTGCTCCGCACGCTGATCCCGACGGACCGGCAGGACTCCGGGGGCACTGCGGGCGGGGACTGGAGCGGGCACCGGCTCGCAGTCGGCCGGATCTGGGCGGAGGTCCTCGGGCACTCCGACTCCACCCCGGACGACAACTTCTTCGACGTCGGCGGGAGTTCGCTCAAGGTGATCGACCTGCACGACAGGCTGGACGAGCAATGGCCCGAAGCACTGCGGGTGGGCGAGCTGTTCGACCACATCACCATCGCCGCCCAGGCGCAGCGGATCGCCGACCGCCTGGGCGGGCCCACCCAGGCCGAGGAACCCGCCCGGCCGGCCACCTATGAGTTCTGACATGCACGATCGGAGAGGCGACATGAGCGGTACGGGTGTGACACACGGCAGACCGGCCGTCGCGGTGATCGGCATCGCCACGAGATTCCCGCAGGCGGACTCCCTCACCGCCTTCCGGGCGAACCTGCGGGCGGGGAGGGACTCGGTGCGCCCGATCCCCGAGGAACGGATCCGGACCACCGGGCTCGACCCCCGGCACGACTACCCGGAGATGGGCTACCTGGAGCGGATCGACCTCTTCGACCACAAGCACTTCGGTCTTTCCCGGCGCGAGGCGGAGGTGACGGACCCGCAGCACCGGCTGGCCCTCCAGCTCACCGAGGAGGCGCTGGAGAACGCCGGTTACGCCCCGTCCGGGCTCCGGGACAGCAGGACAGCGGTGATCTTCAGTTCGCCGAGCAACGGCTACGCACCCCTGGTGCGCGAGTACGGCACCCTCGGCACGACCGGAAACATCCCCTGCGCCCTGCCCTCCAGGATCTCCCACCTCTTCGGATTCACCGGCCCCTGCTACGGCGTGGACACCGGCTGCAACGGCTCGCTCGTCGCCGTTCACCAGGCATGCCGTGAACTCGGCGACGACGACGCGGACCACGCCGTCGTGGGCGGGGTGAACCTGCGTCACATCGTGCAGCCTGCCGCCGCGACAGCCGACTTCCCCGGCATCCTCTCGCCCACCGCCCGGTCCCGCGCCTTCGACCGTGCCGCGGACGGCGCGGGCGCCGGCGAAGGTGGCGCAGTGATGCTCCTCACCACGCTGGAACGGGCAGTGGCGGAGGGCTCGTTCATCCATGCCGTGATCCGCGGCAGCGCCGTGGTGCACAACGGCCGGCACTCCGCGACCATCAGCACCCCGAGTGCCCGCGCGCAGGCCCGGGTCATCACCAAGGCGTGGCGCAATGCCTCGCTGGACCCGGCGACCGCCGGATACATCGAGACACACGGTTCGGGCACCCGGCTCGGCGACGCAGTCGAGGCCGAGGGGCTGGCCCTCGCCCGTCCCGACGGCGACCGTAAGGTGAAGGTGGGCTCGGTCAAGACCAACATCGGACACCTGGAGCACGCCGCAGGGATCACCGGGCTGGTCAAGGCGGTCCTCAGCGTGTGCCACGGTGAGCTGTATCCGTCGCTGCACTTCGAGGAGCCCGCCGACGAGGTCGACCTCGAAGGGGCCCGCATCGAGGTCGTCACCTCGCTCGAATCGTGGGACGACGAAACGCGCCGGGCGGGCGTGAGCTCTTTCAGCCTCGGCGGCGTCAACGCGCACTGCGTGGTGGAGCAGCCGCCGGCGACCACCCCGGTACACCCCGCTGTCGGCACCCCGCAACTGGTCGCGGTGTCGGCCCGCAGTCGGGCGGACCTGCTCGCCCAGTGCGAGCTGCTGTCGCTCGAACTGCGCCACACCGCCCACCCGTTGACGGACGTCGCACGAACCCTGAACGAGGGCAGGGACCACGACCCCTACCGTGCGTCCGTGGTCGCCCGGGACACCTCTGAGCTCGCGGCACGCCTGGCCGCCGAGGTCACCTGGCGTCGGTTGGAAGAGGGCGGCGAGGTGGCTGCCACCGGCTCCGGGACCGCGCCCCGGGTGGTCTTCCTGCTCTCCGCGGACGCCACACCCGACGGGCCGCGCGATCAGCAGCCGGACCGGTTGCCGGACGACTTCCCGGACGAGTTGCCCGTACCGGCCGACTGCGCCGCGATGGTCGGCGGGCAGCTCGCGACGTACCGGCGGCTGGTCCGGGCCGGCGTCTCACCGGACGGCCTGATGAGTTCGGGGATCTCCCGCTACACCGCCCGGTACCTGCGGGGCGACCTCAGCGCCGAGGACACCGCCACGCTGCGACGAGCACACAGCGGGCAGGACCCGGCGGTGGCGGGCAACCCGCTGCGGGAGGAGCAGCTTCACGCGGCGGCGGAGGAGCAGCTCGCCGACGGCCCCGTGGTGTTCGTGGAGCTGGCGTCCCGTGGCGAGATCAGCAGCCTGTTGACGGACCGTCTCCACGACCGCGCGGACGCCCGCGTGCTCTGTCTGCGGCCCGGTGCCGCCGGCGCCGACGCCGCCGTCCTCGACCTGCTGGGCAGGTTGTACGAGGAGGGCGTCGGCCTGGACTGGCCGGTGCTGCGGGCCCACCCGTCGGCGGGCCGGGTTCCGCTGCCGGGACATCCGTTCACCGGTGTTCGCTGCTGGGCCAGGCCGCTGGGCGAAGTGCTGTCCATCGACGAAGCAACTCCTGGGCCAACTGCTCAGGCTCTCGTTCCTGCACCAGTACCTGTACCTGTACCTGTACCTGCCGCCGAGGGACCGGTCCGCGCACCCGGCGGGCAACGGACCGAAGAATCCCGCACCGTGCTGGACTGGCTGCGGGAGACTCTCGTCGAGCTGCTGCACGCGGATGAGGTCCCGGCCGACGCCGACTACTTCTCCATCGGCGGCAACTCCGTCATCGCTCTCCAGCTCGTGGAGCGGGTCCGTGTGCGGTACGGGGTCCGGCTCAAGCTGGTGGAGATCTACGACCACCCCGTCGTCAGCGCGCTGGCGGAGGCCATTGACGACCGGGCGCCGCACGCGCCCACGCCTGGATCGCCGGGCGCCGCCAGTGAGCCGACGGCCCCGTTCGTCCCCGGGGTGTCCGACGCCGGGCTGCCGCCGATCGTCCCGGGCGGCGAACCAGTGCTGTCGTACGGGCAGGAACGCATGTGGTTCCACCACCAGCTCCACCCGACGACCACGCTCTACAACCTCCCCGCGGCCTCCCGGTACCGCGGCCCCCTGGACGTCGAGAAGTTCCGGCTCGCCTGGGAGGACCTGGCGCGGCACCACGAGGTGCTGCGGTCCAATTTCGTCGAGGTCGACGGCAGGCCAGGGCTGGTGATCCGGCCCGAGCTGGGCGACTTCTTCACCTACCGCGATGTCTCGGGCGAGGACGTTCCGGAGACCGCTGCGGGTCCGATCATCACCTCCGCCAAGCGCTGGGTCTTCGACATCGCCGACCAACCTCTCGTACGAGTGAGCGTCGTGCGGATCGGCGAGGACGACCACATCGTCTGCACATGTACGCACCACGCGGTGAACGACGGCTGGGCTCCGCAGATTCAGATGCAGGATCTGCTGGAGTTCTACAAGGCCCGACTGGAGAACCGCGCCCCCCGCGTCGAGCCCCTGCCGGTGCAGTACGCGGACTACGCGCGTTGGCAGCGCGAGCTGATGGCCGGCTCCCACCTTGACGGTGAACTCAGCTACTGGCGCGACCGGTTGAGCGGCCCGCCCGCGCTGGAGCTGCCCACCGACCGGCCGCGCGCCGACCGGATGGACTTCGCGGGTGCGACCCACTGGTTCGCCATCCCGGGCGCACTGGTGCAGCGGCTGCGCGAGGCGGGCGGCCGGGAGACGGCCACTCTGTTCATGGTGCTGCTCACCTCGCTCAAAGTGTTGCTCGCACGATGGTCGGGCCAGCGGGACATCGTCGTCGGCACCCCCACCATCGGTCGTAACCGGCCCGAACTCTGGGATCTGCTCGGCTTCTTCAACAACACCGTCGCGCTGCGCTCGGACCTGTCCGGCAACCCGAGCTTCCGCGAGCTGCTGCGCCAGGTGCGCAAGGTGGTACTCGGCGCGCTCGACCACCAGGAGGTCCCGTTCGACAAGGTCGTGCGTGAGGTCGTGGCCGACCGTGATCCGAGCCGCAACCCTCTCTTCGACGTGATGTACATACACCAGACGCTGCCACCGGCCGCCGACTTCGGCGAAACCGCTGTGATACCCGGGTACGACCCGGACAGCAGCCCACACTTCGCCGGGCTGCCCCCCGGCACCTCCAAGTTCGACATCTCGATGGTCGTCGGCGAGCTGGCGGACAAGGACGAACTCGTGGTCATGATGGAGTACGCGACGCAGCTCTTCGACGCGGGCACGATCTCCGCCATGTCCGAGGCGTTCGTGGAGCTGCTGCACGCCGTGGCGGACAACCAGGATGCCTGCTGCAACGAGCTTCCCTGCGGTTCTCCCCCGGGGGCCGGGCCGGGCGTGGACCGACCGTACGGGGCGACTACCCCGGTGGTCCCGGTGGGCGTCCCCGTCGTCAGCTGCCTTGAGCTGCGCGGCGAGGTGCAGCTCCCCGCGCTGCGCACAGCGCTGGAGGAGCTGGCGGAGCGGCATGAGGTGTTGCGTGCCAGGGCCCCCGAGGGCGTGAGGCACGGTTCGCTGCTCGGCGAGGACTTCTTCACCACCGCGGACGTCTCCGGCGAGCGTGAACCCCTGGTCACAGCCGGAGAGATCGCACAGGCCGAGGCCGCACTCGTACTGGATCCAGTATCGGGGCGCCGACTCCACGTGCTCCTCGCAAAGTCGGCCCCGGCCCGGAACCTCCTGCTGGTGACCACTCACCGGCAGGCCTACGACGGCGGTCAGCCGGAGGTGTTCTTCCGGGACCTGCTCGCGCTCTACGGTGCCCGCCTGGACGGACGCCGGGCCGAGCTGCCCGCACTGTGCGACGAGCACCCCGAGCCCGGGACAGGCCTTCAGCGGGAGGCCCCACCTGCCTATTGGACACGGACGCTGACGGGACTTGCCGAGTGCGCGCCTGCACCGGACCGGGCCCGGCCTGCCGGCGGCACCCACGTCACCGCCACCCTCGGGTCCCGGATTCCCGACGGCCTCGCCCGCGCGGTGGGCCGTCTCGGGACCAGGGAGAGCGTGCTTGCGGCCGTCGCCGCTCTGCTCGCCCTGCGCTCGGAGGCGGACGAGGTGCTCATCGGGCTGACGGGCACGGCGCGTCTCCTCTCGGCGGCCCGTACCGGGGCGGGCCCCTCCGCGGGGAGCCTGCCGCTGCGCCTTGACCTGGCGGACGACCCGTCCTTCGAGGAGCTCACCGACCGGGTACGGCGCGTCATCAGCGACGCGGAACAACACCGGGACGTGCCGTTCGACGGCATCGTGCGCGCGGCCGGACTGCCCGACGAGCCCGGCAGGGCACCGTTGTTCGATGTGGCGTACGCCTACCAGGTGCTGCCTGCGGCGCTCGGCTCGGCGGCAGGGTTGGAGGCAGCCGCCGTGCGGTGGCCCGGCACGGATGCGAGGCGGCTCTCGCTGCCGTCCGGCCACAGCGAGCTGGACCTCTCCTGGTCCGTCGTCGAAGGGCCGGGGCTCGGCGAGCTGTCCGTTTCGCTGGACTACCGCACCGAGCTCTTCGAGGCGTCGACTGCCCGAGCACTCGTCGAAGGACTGCTCACGATGCTGCACACGGCCACCAGCATCCCCGGCGCACCGCTGTCCAGCTGGTGGCCCCTCCGTACGACGACCGGTGCGAGCACACCTACGAAGCCGGCCACGACACGGCCCGCGCATACCGACTGACGTGGTTCGGTCGACGAAGGAGAACTGCAGCAGTGGGCGATCAGACAGACGTTCAACAGACCGAGCAGGCCGCGCGGACCATTCCGGACGGGGCACTGGTGGGCATCGTCGGCGCGGGCACTATGGGGGTCGGTGTGGCGCAGTGCTTTGCCGAAGCCGGCCACCCCGTGGTCGTCGTCGACAACGATCCCGGGGCGCTGGACTCCGCACCGGCCCGGCTGCGTGCCGGGATCAGGACGGCCGCGCTGCTGCGTCGGCGGTCCGGAGCGCCGACGCAGGTGGGCGGGCCCGCCCCCCGAGCCGAGTCCCTCGTGACCTGGTCCGCCGACCTCGCCGACCTGGCCGCCGCTCTCCTGGTGGTGGAATGCGCCCGGGAGGACGAGGACATCAAGGAGGGGATACTCCGCGAGCTGGACCGGATCTGCGGGGCCGAGACGATCTTCGCCTCCAACACCTCGTGCATCCCGGTCACTCGCCTCGGGTCCTTCACCGGCCGCCCCGACCGGGTCATCGGCACCCACTTCATGAACCCGGCACCGCTCAAGGACGCCGTGGAGGTCATCCGTGCACCGGAGACCAGCGACCTCGCCCTGGAGCGTACGGAAGCCTTCCTCGCCCGCGTCGGAAAGCACGCTCTCGTGGTGCGCGACGCCCCCGGCTTCGTGACGAACCGGGTGCTGATGCTGACGCTCAACGAGGCAGCCGCCGTGTTGGGCGAGGGAACCGCCGACGCCGAGACCGTGGACCGCATCTTCCAGGACTGCTTCGGCCACCCCATGGGGCCATTGCGCACGGCCGACCTCATCGGTCTCGACACCATCGCCGACTCGCTGGAGGTGCTGCGCCGGCACACCGGCGAGGACCGCTTCCGGCCCTGCCCCCTGCTGGCCCGTCTCGTCGCCGAGGGCAAGGTGGGACGCAAATCGGGCAGTGGCTTCTACCAGTACGTGCCACAGCACCTCATCGCGCGGGGAGGAACCGACCATGGCTGACCGCCAGGGCGCGCCCACTGACATGTCGGCCGCAGGACAGGAAGCCTGGCGTGCCCTACGGCACTCCGGTTCAGGGCCAACCGCCCCGGGCAGCCACACCGCCCAACTCGTGGAGATCCAGGGCGACCTGGACCTCACCATGCTGGGCAGGGCGGTCGCCCAGGTCGTGGCCGAGGCCGCCGCACTGAGGGTGCGCTGCACCGGCGAGCAGCCGGACGGACTGCCCGACCTGGAGATCTCGGACGGCCTGTCGCTGCCGGTGGTGGATCTGAGCAGGGAGACGGACCCACAGGGCGCGGCCGATGCGTGGGCACGTACAGCGCTCGAACGAGGAGACGGGGAGACCGGGCAGCCCTGGTCGACCCAGGCGCTGCTGCGGCTCGGCCCGGACCGTCACCACTGGTTCCACCGGCACCACCGGGCCGTCGTCGACCGCTTCGGCTGTGCGCTGATCACCCGTCGGGTCTCCGAGGTGTACACGGCGCTCGCCGAGGGCCGCTCGGCCGCCGACGGCGCCCTGGCCACCCGGGACCAACTGGCCGCGGCAACAGCCGGGTACGCCGGATCCTCCGCGCAGGAAGCCGATCGCGCCCACTGGCGCCGCCGACTGACCAACCTCCCCGAGCCGGTGACCTTCGTGTCTGCTCCAGCCAGGGACACCGGGGGGCTGCGGGCACCGGTCAACTCCTGCCCGGTGACGCTCGGCACCACCGACACGGAACGTGTACGCGCTACTGCCCATGACGCAGGCGTGCCTGCACGGGCGGTGCTGTCCGCCGCCGTCGCGGCCTACGCCCACCGGCTGAGCGGCGCCACGGACGTGGTGATCGGCGTGCCGGTGGACGGCCGGCCGAGCCGGGTGGGCCGGCGCGTCCCGGACGCGAGCGAGAGCATCGTGCCGCTCCGACTGACGGTACGGCCCGCCGCCACCTTCGCAGAACTCGTCCAGGACGTCGCCCGGGAGTTGCGCGAGACAGTCAGGCACCAGCGGCTCGGCCACCAGGAGCTGTGCCGTGAGGCCGGGACGCCGGACGACCGGCCCCGGCTGTTCGGGCCGATCGCCGACTTCCGCACCCCCGGGGCCCCCGTGCGGTTCGGTGAGCTGTCCGCGGTGGTGCACGACCTGGCGCCCGACCCGGTCCACGACGTACGCGTCGTACTCGACGACGACCCCGCGGACCAGAACCTGCGGATCGTCTTCAGCGGCGCGACAGACCGCTGGTCCGCCGCCGAACTCGACGCGCACGCCGGGCGTTTCGGGCGCCTGCTGTCCATGGCCGTGGCCGCCCCGGGGGACCCGCTGGGCACCTTCGACCTGCTGGCGGCGGACGAGCGGGCGGCCGTTCGCTCCTGGACGAGCGGTACGAGCTCCCCAGCGTCCGGCCGCACGCTCACCGAGCTGCTGGAGAGCGCCGCCCGGAGCTACCCCGACGCGGTCGCCGTCATCGATGCCGACGGCAAGCTCACGTACACGGAACTCCACGAGCGTGCCAACCGGCTGGCCCGGCTCCTGCTCGACCGGGGTGCTGGACCGGAGTCGGTCGTTGGACTGTTGCTTCCCCGGAGCGCCGGGACGCTCGTGGCGATGCTCGCGGTGCTCAAGGCCGGTGCCGCGTACCTGCCGCTCGACCCCGGTTACCCGGCCGAGCGGCTCCGCTTCATGATCGAGGACGCAGCACCCCACACTGTGCTGACCAGCACCGCCATCGACTCGTACGCGGCGGACAGTGCGAGTCGGCCGACCGCGATCATCCGGCTCGACGAGCCCGCGATCACCGAGGAGTTGGAACGCTTCTCACCCGCGGCACCGTCCGACGCCGACCGCCCCGAGCCGCTGCGGCCCTTGCATCCCGCGTATGTCATCTACACCTCGGGCTCCACGGGAACGCCCAAGGGGGTCGTGGTGCCGCACAGCGGTGCGGTCGCGCTGGTGGGCTGGGTGGTCAACGGATTCGGTGCCGAGTCGTTGGCACACACGCTGGCCGCGACCTCCTTCAGCTTCGACATATCGGTCGCCGAGATCTTCCCGGCGCTGGCGGGCGGCGGCAGCGTCGAGGTGGTCGACAGTCTCCTGTCGCTGCTCGACGGCGATCCACCACGCTGGTCCGGCGGTCTGCTGTGCGCCGTCCCCTCGGTGTTCTCCAAGCTGATGGAGACCGGCGGTCTTGAGGTGTCGGCCACGACGGTCGCGATGTGTGGTGAGGCACTCCCCGCCACCCTCGCCGCGCGGATCCGGGAGATCATGCCGGGCACTCGGCTGCTCAATATGTACGGGCCCACCGAAGCGACCGTCTATGCCACAGAGGCCACCGTCGGTGGCCCTGCCCCGGCGGGCGGCGGCCCTGTGCCGGAGGGGGCACCGCCCATCGGACGGCCGCTGAGCGGCACGCGCGCCTACGTGCTCGACAGCTCGCTCCAGCAGGTGGAGTCCGGTCGCCAGGGCGAGTTGTACCTGGCGGGAGGCGGCCTGGCCCGGGGATATCTGCGCCGCCCCGGGCTGACCGCGGAGCGTTTCGTCGCCGACCCCTTCGGCCCGCCCGGCGCGCGGATGTACCGGACCGGTGATCTGGCCAGTTGGCGCCCCGACGGCCGCCTTGAATTCCTCGGCCGTACGGATGCCCAGGTCAAGGTCAACGGCTTCCGCATCGAACTCGGCGAGGTGGAGGCGGTGCTCGCCCAACACCCCGACGTCACCGAAGTGATGGCCCGTGTCAGCAAGGGCGCGACGGGCGACGCCAGGCTCGTGGCCTACCTGGTGCCCGCGGAGGGAGCTCGTCTTCCCGGCGGCCACGTGCTGCGGGACTGGGCGGCCGAGCGGCTGCCCGCACATCTGGTGCCGGCCGAGCTGTATGCCACCACCACGCTGCCGCGTACGGGCAACGGCAAGCTCGACCGCGGGAAGCTGCCGACGGGCGTCCGGCCGCTGGAGGCCGACCCGCGGGCCGCCATCGGGGCGCGGGAGGAGCGTGTGGCGAGGGTGTTCCGCGAGGTGCTTCAGCTTCCCGAAGTTGCCGCGGACGTCAGCTTCTTCGACCTCGGCGGCGACAGCGTCATGTCGATCCAGCTGCTGAGCCGACTGCGTCGCGTGGGTTTCGTCCTGACACCACAGGACATCTTCGAGCACAAGACGGTGGGAGCGCTGGCCCGGGTCGTGCGCGAGACGAACGCTACGAAGGCGCAGGACGCGCCGCGAGCGGCCCTGAACCTCTCGCCCGAGGCGGGCGACGACACCGTGGGCAACAGGTGGCGGGGCGCCCAGGAGGGTCCCCAGGGCACCGCTACCGGAGTCCTGTTGACGCTGCGGGAGTCGGGCGACCAAGCTCCTCTGTTCTGCGTGCACCCGGCGGTGGGCTTCGCCTGGTGCTACGCGGGACTCACCTCGCCGCTCGGCGCCGACCGGCCGGTGTACGGCCTGCAGGCCCGGGGCCTGCACGGCCCCGAAGCTCTGCCCGCGTCGGTGCGGGAGATGGCGGCGGACTACCTGGACCATGTCAGGTCCGTCCAGCCCACGGGCCCCTACCATCTCCTCGGCTGGTCCTTCGGCGGAATGGTCGCCCACGAGATGGCGGTACAGCTGGAGGAGAGCGGCGAGTCGGTGGAGACGCTGGCGATCCTGGATGCCTACCCCGAAGACGTGGGCGTCGCCGAGGCCGCGGCGGGTTCGGTCGCCGGCCCGGACGTCCTCGCGATGCTCCTGGAACTCTTCGGCTACGACCCCTCCCTGTGGGCGGGTGAGTCGCTGACGTACCCGCGGTTCGTGGAGATCACCCGTGCGGGGGAGGGGCTGCTGGGCGCGTACGACGAGCAGCAGATCGCCGCGCTGGCCCGGACCTTGGCCAACAACGCGCGGGTTGCCAACCTGCACAGGCCTCGCCCGTTCGGCGGCAACACCGTGGTGTTCACCGCGCAGGAACACTTGCCCGAGATCGCGTTCGGCCTGTGGCGCCCGCTGATCAAGGGGTCGCTCGACGTTCTGCCGGTCGACTGCACGCACTTGGAGATGGGACGCTTTGCCGCGCTCGGCGACGTCGGGCGGGTACTTGTCGAACAGTGGGCCTCCAAGGCACGACAGAAGAGGTCGGTGAACACTCCGTGAAGAACGAGCACGGAGCATGCGCGCGCGGCAGATCACCCGTCGCGCCGCTCACCACAACGCGGCAAGGTATCTGGTTGGCGCCCCCGGTCCGGTACCAACTGGCGATGCGTTCGAGCTTGCCGGAGATCTCGATCCGGAGCGGTACGAGGCGGCTTTCCGGCTCGCGGGGCGGGTCCGGCGTCAGCCGATGAGGATCCATTCTGTGTGCAGGGTGTCAGTGGTCAGGGTGCGGGCCGGGTGGTCGTAGGTGAGCGTGATCTCGCCCGTACGGAGAGTGCCGATCCGCCGACACAGCCCCGCACGCCCGCTGGCAGGGCCGTTCCTGCCCCCCCCCGCCGCCGGTTGGTGGCGGGGGGGGGTGCCCCTATGACTTTGGTCAAGGGGTTGGGGCGGGTTGGGGGTCGTAGAAGGTGCCGTCGCGGAGCATGGCGAACAGGACGTCGG